>NZ_CP135033.1:0-300000 GCF_039394605.1 Buchnera aphidicola (Kurisakia onigurumii)
ATGACAAACAAAAAAAAATTTGATGTAATCATTATAGGAGGAGGTCATGCAGGAACTGAAGCATCTATGACAAGCTCTCGTATGGGATTGAAAACATTATTAATAACTCAAAACAAAAAATCTATAGGAGTATTATCATGTAATCCCTCTATAGGAGGAATCGGTAAAAGTCATTTAGTTAAAGAAATTGACGCTTTAGGTGGAATTATGGCTTCTACTATTGATCGAGCTGGTATACAATTTAAAATTCTTAATATTAGTAAAGGATTTGCTGTACAATCTACAAGAGCACAAGCAGATCGATTAATATATCAATATACAATAAATTATTTTTTAAAAAAACAAACTAAATTAACAATACTAGAATATGAAGTAAGCGATTTAATAATAAAAAAAGAAACAGTAATAGGAATAAAAACTACATCACAAGAATCATTTTTTTCCAAATCAGTAATATTAACTACTGGAACATTTTTAAACGGTACAATGTATATAGGAAAAAAATGCTTTGCAGGTGGTAGAAGAAATGACTTTTCTTCAATTTCATTATCCATGAGATTAAAAGAATTACCATTAAAACAAGGTAGACTAAAAACAGGTACTCCTCCAAGGATTGATAAAAATAGTATAAACTTTAGTTTCTTACAATCTCAACATAGTGATTTTCCTTTACCATATTTTTCATTTTTAAAACCTAATTTTAAAAGACCTAAACAAATACCATGTTATTTAACTTATACAAATGAAAAAACTCATCAAATTATTCTTAATAATATAAAAAATAGTCCTTTGTATAATGGAATGATTAAAGGAAAAGGTCCAAGATATTGTCCATCTATTGAAGATAAAGTCATTCGATTTAAAGATAAAAATAAACATCATATTTTCCTAGAACCAGAAGGTTTGAATTCTTCAATAATATATCCAAATGGGATATCTACTAGTTTATCTATTGAAATACAAAAACAAGTTATTAATTCAATTCATGGTCTAGAAAATGCAAAAATTTTACAACCGGGTTATGCAGTAGAATATGATTATTTTGATCCTCAAGGATTAAAACCAACATTAGAAAGCAAATACATTAATAATTTATTTTTAGCAGGTCAAATTAATGGAACTACTGGATATGAAGAAGCTGCATCTCAAGGATTACTCGCTGGTATAAATGCTGTTAAAAATATAAAAGAAAAATGCAAAGAAGGATGGTTTCCAAAAAGAAATGAGGCGTATTTGGGAGTTTTAGTAGATGATTTATGTACTAAAGGTGTACAAGAACCATATAGAATGTTTACTTCAAGAGCAGAATATAGGCTTTTATTAAGAGAAAATAACGCAGATTTACGATTGACTAAAATAGGGAGAAAATTTAATTTAATCAATAAAAAAAGATGGAATAGATATAACGAAAAAATAAAAAAAATACAATATCAAAAAAATATAATAAAAAAATTAAAAATTTTAAAAAATTCACAATCATCCAAAAAACTTTTTGAATTAACAAAAATAAATATTAATAAAGATACTAATTTTATAGAATTATTAAAAAGACCAGAAATTAATTTTGATATTTTATTTAAAATTGATTCTATAAATATAGATATTAAAGATATAGAAGTATTAAAAGAAATTGAAACTGAAATTAAATATAAAGGTTATATCAAAAGACAAAAAAATGAAATTCAACGTCATTTAATAAACGAAAAATCCAAATTACCTAACAATTTTAATTATAATAAAGTAATAGGTCTATCGAAAGAAGTATCGTATAAATTAAATTATTTTCAACCTATATCTATAGGTCATGCTTCTAGAATAGATGGAGTAACGCCAGCTGCTATATCTATTTTACTAATTAACTTTAAAAATGGTGTATTTCAATTTTAAAAAAATAATTAATCAAATTTATATTTTTTATGTTATAAAAAATATAAATTTTTAATATTTTTTAGTCAAAATTATTTTTAATATTTTTATTAATTTACTTATTTTAAAAATAAAATTTACATTATTTATAAATTTATTTAAAAAAATAAAAATAATTATATTCACTATTTGAAAAATAAAATTTTTTATATATATTTTATTATAATCAAATTAATTCAAATATAATAAACTGCAATTATTTTATTTAGATTATAATTAAACCATTTAGAAGGACTTGAGACATAATGTCTAATAGACAAATATTTACTCCTAAAGAGTATATTAGTCATCATTTACAACATTTACAATTAGATCTTCGAAATCTAAAAATTGTAAATCCACATCATATAATACATTCTCCCTGGATCTTGAATTTGGATTCTATTTTTTTTTCATTTTTTTTAGGTATAGTTTTTATATTTTTTTTTTATATAACAGCAAAAAAATCATTTAATACATATCCCAATAAGTTACAAATATCTATTGAATTGATAATAAATTTTGTAAACAAAAATGTAAAAGAAATTTTTTTATGTAAAAATAATTTAATTGCTCCTTTATCATTGACAATATTTGTTTGGGTTTTATTAATGAATTCAATGGATTTAATTCCTATTGATTTAATTCCGTTTTTATCAAAAAAAATATTTAATATTTCTACATTACGTATTGTTCCTACTGCTGATATTAATATCACATTATCCATGTCTTTAGGAGTTTTTTGCTTAATTTTATATTATAGTTTAAAAATAAAAGGGATAATTGGATTTTTAAAAGAACTTTTTTTACAACCTTTTAATAATCCTATATTTTTTATATTCAATTTTATATTAGAATTTATCAATTTATTATCTAAACCAATTTCGTTAGGTTTACGTTTATTTGGAAACATGTATTCTGGAGAAATGATTTTTATTTTAATTTCTAGTTTTATACCTTGGTGGTTACAATGGATTATAAATATACCTTGGGCAATATTTCATATTTTAGTCATCGTTCTCCAATCGTTTGTATTTATGATCTTAACTATTGTATATTTATCCATGGCATTGCGTAAACATTAAATTAAAATTCTATAAAAATTTATATAAATATTTGGAGAATAAAAATGGAACATCTTCATACGGAAATAATTTATATGTCTGCAGCAATCATGATGGGATTAGCTGCAATAGGAGCAGCTATTGGAATCGGAATTTTAGGAGGAAAATTTTTAGAAGGAGCTGCAAGACAACCAGATTTAGTTCCTATGCTAAGAACTCAATTTTTCATTGTAATGGGTTTAGTTGATGCTATTCCTATGATTTCTGTTGGTTTAGGTTTATATATTCTATTTGCCGTTACTTAAATAGTGTTTATTATTACGTTTGTTTTAAAATATGTTTTTTTATTTTTTTATTAAAATATATAAATACCTTACGTTTAATTAAACGTAAGGAATTAAAAAAAATTTTATTAACCTGGAATATATATATGAATTTAAATGCTACTATTTTAGGTCAAGCGATTTCATTTTTACTATTTGTATTAATATGCATGAAATTTATATGGCCTCCTATAATTAAAAAAATAGAAAGTAGAAAACAAAAAATTATAAATGCACTAGAATCTATTAAAAAAAAAAATATTGAATTAAATAAATTACAAAAAAATATAAAAGAAAAAATACAACAATCCAAATTAGAATCATCAATAATTTTAGAAAAAGCATATCGTAACAAAGAAAAAATATTACAAGAAACAAAAATAGAAGCAGAAAAAGAAAAAATTAAAATTATTGCACAAGCAAAAAATTTAATAGATTTAGAAAGAAAAAAAATATTTTTAGAATCTAAAAAATATATTGGAGATTTATCTTTAAAAATTGCTGAAAAAATTTTACAAAAATCCATAAATAAAAAAGATAATGATATTTTAATAAAAAAAATTATTTCAAAGTTATAAAAATTTATAGGAATATTCTATCAAGATGCATAATAACAGTTTAGCTCTACCTTATTCCAAAGCTGCTTTTCAATTTTCAAAAAAAAATCAATGTGTCAAAGAATGGGAAAAATTAATTTTTTTTTCTTCTAAAATTTCTCAAATAAATAAATTACAACCAATTATTTTAGGTCTTTTAGAATATAAATATTCTAAAAAAATTTTTATTGAAATATGCGATATAAAAAAAAATATTTTTTTTACAAATTTTATTAAACTTCTTTTAGAAAACAAAAAATTAATTCTATTGCCTACAATTTATAAACTATTTGTAAAATTTTCATTGCAAGATAGACAAATGGAAAAAATAGAAATTACTACTGCATATGAATTAAATATTTTAGAATATCAAAAAATTAAAAATAAATTAGAAAAAATAATTAAAAAAAAAATATATTTAAAAAAAAATATAAAAAAAACAATAATAGGAGGAATAATTATACGAATCAACGATATAGTAATGGATCATTCTATTAAAAATAGATTAGTTGAAATAAAAAAAATTATATTTAAATAAAATAAAAAAAGAGAAAATAATGAAATTAAATTCTAGTGAAATATACAAAATTATAAAAAAAAGAATTAATAATTTTGATTTTATTCAAGAAAAAAAAAATGAAGGAACAATTATTTCTATTAATGATGGTATCATTCGAATTGTCGGTCTTTCAGAAGTTATGCAAGGAGAAATGTTAATTTTATCAAAAAATTTATACGGTTTAGCATTAAATTTAGAAAAAGATATCATAGGAGCGGTGGTTTTAGGATCCTATATTCATTTAAAAGAAGGAATGCGTGTATATTCTACAGGAAAAGTTCTAGAAGTACCTGTAGGAAATAATTTTTTAGGAAGAATTGTTAATAGTTTAGGTGTTCCCATTGATAATAAAGGAGAAATTAATGCGGATAAATATCTTCCGATAGAATCTCAATCTCCTGGTGTAATAGAAAGAGAATCAATTAGTGAGCCTTTACAAACTGGTTATAAATGTATTGATACGATAATACCGATAGGAAAAGGGCAAAGAGAATTAATTATTGGTGATCGACAAACTGGAAAAAGTTCTTTAGCTATTGATACTATAATCAATCAAAATACATCTGGAGTAAAATGTATTTACGTTGCTATTGGACAAAAAATGTCAACTATTTTAAATGTAGTTCAAAAATTAGAAATTCATAATTCTTTAAATAATACAATTATTGTAGTTGCATCCGCATCAGAATCTGCTGCATTACAATATATTGCTCCATATAGTGGTTGTTCTATGGGAGAATTTTTTCGTAATAAAGGAGAAGATGCTTTAATTATATATGATGATTTAACAAAACATGCTATTGCATATCGACAAATTTCTCTACTATTAAAAAGACCTCCTGGAAGAGAAGCATTCCCTGGAGATGTATTTTATTTACATTCAAGATTATTAGAACGTTCTGCTCGTGTAAACATATCATATATTCATAAACATACAAAAAATAAAAAAATAAATACTACTGGATCATTAACATCATTACCAATTGTAGAAACTCAGGCCGGAGATGTATCTTCATTTATTCCAACAAATATAATATCCATTACTGATGGACAAATTTTTTTAGAATCAAATTTATTTAATTCAGGAATACGACCTGCAGTTAATACAGGAATTTCTGTATCTAGAGTTGGTAGTATTGCTCAAACTAAAATTATTAAAAAACTTTCTGGTGGTATTCGAACTGCTCTTGCTCAGTATAGTGAATTAGCATCTTTTTCTCAATTTTCATCGGATTTAGATCTTGAAACACAAAAACAATTATTATACGGTCAAAAAATTACAGAATTACTTAAACAAAAACAATATCATCCATTAAGTATAGCCGAGCAAAGTATACTATTATTCAGTGCTGTTCATGGTTATCTAGAAGATATATCTATTCAAAAAATAAGAAATTTTGAAAAAAAAATATTATATTTTTTTAAATCAAATTATTTTACACTATTTTCTGAAATAAATTTAAAAGGTGATTATAACGATAAAATAAAAAAAGATTTCAATATTTTAATAACAGAATTCAAAAAAAATATATTTTTATAAAAATATATTATATATTTTCATAATTAAAAGCAGGAACATATAATGTCTTTCAATTCTATATTAAAAAATAAAATTATAAGTATACAAAATACTCGCAAAATTACCAAAGCTATGGAAATGATATCAATATCAAAAATGAGAAAAACACAAAATAAAATGCTATTAGGAAAACCATATTATATGGTGTTAAAACAAGTTATTAAAAATAGCATGCAAGCAAACCTAGAATATATACATCCTTATTTAAAAAAAAAAAAAATAAATTCTATAGGAATAATTATTGTATCTACTGATAAGGGGTTATGTGGAGGACTTAATATTAATATTTTTAAAAAAACAATGGATAAAATATCGTATTTTGAAAAAAAAAATTATAATATTAAATTAATTATTATAGGATCAAAAGCCAAAAAATTTTTTCAACATTATAAATATGAAAAAATAAATATAACTACTGAAATTGGAGAAAACCCATCTTTTAAAAAAATCATTTCTTCGGTAAAACCAATAATTGATCTATATGAAAAGAATAAAATTAAAAAAATATTCATTAGTTTTAATAAGTTTACTAATAGATTAGTTCAAAAACCTAAAATTATTCAATTGCTTCCTTTTTCTTATGAAAAAATTTTTTTAAAAAAAAAAAAAAATACTTCATGGGATTATATTTATGAACCTAATTCCAAATTTATATTAAATACGCTATTTAATAAATATTTAGAATTTCAAATATATCAAATAATTTTAGAAAATTTAGCAAGTGAACAATCTGCTAGAATGATTTCTATGCATTGCGCAACTGAAAATAGTGATAAATTGATAAATAACTTAAAATTACAATTTAATAAATCCCGTCAATCATCCATTACACAAGAACTTTCTGAGATTATATCTTCTTCTACTGAATAATAATTAAAATAAAAAATCTACATAAATAATTCAAAAAAAAAAAACAATAATAAGGTTTTTATATGAAAAATATTGGAAAAATAATACAAATTATAGGAGCGATAGTTGATGTTGAATTCACAACAAAAACTATACCAAAAATATATAATGCTTTAAAAATAAAAACTAATTCAAATAATCATTTAATATTAGAAGTACAACAACATTTAGGAGGTGGAATAGTACGTACAATTGCAATGGGTTCTTCTGAAGGTTTAAAAAGAGGATTAGAAGTTATTGATCTTAATCATGGAATTAAAGTTCCAGTAGGAGAAATTACTTTAGGAAGAATTATGAATGTTTTAGGAAATCCTATAGATATGAAAGGAGATTTTATATATACAGATAAAAAAAAAATTGTAGAATATTGGGAAATACATAGAACACCTCCTAAATATGAAGAACAAGTTTATTCTGAAGAAATATTAGAAACAGGAATTAAAGCAATTGATCTTATGTGTCCCTTTTCAAAAGGAGGTAAAGTAGGACTATTTGGAGGAGCAGGAGTAGGAAAAACAGTTAATATGATGGAATTAATTCGTAATATTGCAATAAAACATTCTGGATATTCTGTTTTTACAGGAGTAGGAGAAAGAACTAGAGAAGGAAGTGATTTTTATAAAGAAATGAAATGTTCTAATGTATTAGATAAAGTATCTTTAGTATATGGACAAATGAATGAACCTCCAGGAAATCGATTTAGAGTTGCATTCACAGGGCTGACTTTAGCAGAAAAATTCAGAAATGAAGGAAAAAATGTTTTATTATTTATCGATAACATATACCGATATACTTTAGCAGGAACAGAAGTATCTGCTTTACTAGGAAGAATGCCTTCTGCTGTAGGATATCAACCAACTTTATCTGAAGAAATGGGTATTTTACAAGAAAGAATTACTTCTACAAAAAAAGGATCAATTACCTCTATTCAAGCTGTATATGTACCTGCAGATGATTTAACAGATCCATCTCCAGCAACAACATTTGCTCATTTAGATTCTACAGTTACTCTTAGTCGTAATATCGCATCACTTGGAATATATCCTGCTATTGATCCTTTATTATCTACTAGTAGACAACTTGATCCATTAATAATAGGAAAAAATCATTATAATACTGCTATACAAGTACAAAAAATTTTACAAAAATATCAAGAACTTCAAGATATAATAGCTATTTTAGGAATGGATGAATTATCAGAAGATGATAAATTATTGGTTTCAAGAGCAAGAAAAATACAAAAATTTTTGTCTCAACCTTTTTTTGTTGCAGAAATTTTTACAGGTATTAAAGGAAAATATGTTTCTTTAGAAGAAACAATAGAAGGATTTAAAAAAATTATTAATGGAGAATTAGATCATTATCCTGAACAAAATTTTTATATGATTGGAAATATAAAAGAAGTATATTCCAAAAAAAAAATAAATATTTAAATACAAAAATAAAAAAATAAAATATGAAAAAAAAAATACAGAATATAAAATTAAATGTTGTTAGTCCAGAATCTACATTTTTTTCTCAATATGTGAAAAAAATTATAGTTTCTGGAATTGAAGGAAATTTAGGAATTTATCCTGGACATAGACAATTATTAACTTTTATTAAACCAGGAATATTATATATTTTTATGTTAGAAAAAAAAATAGAATATATATATATATATAGCGGAATTTTGGAAGTACAACCATCTTTTATAAACATTTTAGCTGATAATGCTATTATTAGTAATAAAATTAATCTTAATACAACATTGAAAAAAAAATACAGATTAGAAAATGAATTAAAAAAAAATATTATTTCCATGGAAGAAAAATTAAAAATTAAAAAATCTTTATCTAGACAATTATGCAAAATAAAAATTTTGGAAATGTTAAAAAGTAAAATATATACAAAAAAAATTTTTTAAAAAAAATATATACTACATATCGGCAGAGTATTTATATTTTTATACCTGCCGTTATTTTAATTGGAAATATATAATTAATAAAAAATTTAAAAATCAATATTTTGAACATATAAAGAATTTTTTTCTATAAAATTTCTTCGAGGTTCAACTACATCACCCATTAAAGTTCGAAATAGTTGATCTGCATCAGAAGCATCTTGAATTGAAATTTGTGACATTATTCTAGTTTGAGGATTCATTGTTGTATTCCATAACTGAACAGGATTCATTTCTCCTAAACCTTTATATCTTTGTACAATTAATCCTTTTTGCGATATTAACATTATTTCTTTTAAAGTTTTTTCAATATTTTTAAACGAATATAATTTATCTTCTTTCTGAATATATATTTTTTTTTGAATAAGAGATCGTAAAATAGAATTAATGTTAGATATTTTTTTATAAAATAATCCAGTAAAAAATTTTTTTTCTAATTTATAACAATATTTATTTCCATATATTTTTTTTTCTAATATTAATGCAAAATAATTTGTATCTTTACAATATTGAATATATCCAGAATATAAATTTCTATTTTCATTTTGTTTATTTAAAAAAATAGAAAAATTTTTAATCCAATGGAATAATTTATCTTTTGAATACATATCAGATAAAATAGAAAAATACAATAATCCATTAAAAATTATTTTTGGAATACTATTTTTTAATTTATATATTTTTTCTTTTAACAATGTATATTTATGCAGCATTAAATGTATTTCTTCATCATCAACAATGTTTATTTTGTTTATAGAATCATAAAAAGTGCAATCTTCTAATGCAGAATCAATCTGATATTTATCTAATTCATTATTATCTTTTATATATCTTTCCATTGAACCTTTTTTAATTTTATATAAAGGAGGTTGAGCAATATATATATGCCCTCGATTGATAATTTCTGGCATTTGTCTATAAAAAAATGTAAGAAGTAAAGTTCGAATATGAGATCCATCAACATCTGCATCTGTCATAATTATAATTGTATGATAACGTAATTTATCAGGATTGTATTCATCTCTACCTATTCCACAACCTAATGCAGTAATTAAAGTTACGACTTCTTGTGATAAAATCATTTTTTCAAAACTTGATTTTTCAACATTCAATATTTTTCCTTTTAAAGGAAGAATTGCTTGATTTTTTCTATTTCTTCCTTGTTTAGCTGAACCACCAGCAGAATCACCTTCCACAATATAAATTTCAGAACAAGAAGGATTTTTTTCTTGACAATCTGACAATTTTCCTGGCAATCCACCTGATATCTCTATACTTCCTTTTTTTCTTGTAATTTCTCTTGCTTTTTTTGCTGCTTCTCGCGCTCGAGAAGATTCAATTATTTTATTTATTATAATTTTAGTATCATTAGGATTTTCTAGAAAAAATTCTATTAAAAATTCATTAATTAATGATTCTACTACAGGTTTAATATTCGATGAAATTAATTTTTCTTTAGTTTGAGAAGAAAACTTAGGATCAGGTACTTTAATAGATATTATAGCAACTAAACCTTCTCTCGTATCATCTCCTGTAGTTACAATTTTATATTTTTTGTTATTAAAACCTTCTTGTTCTATAAAATTGTTAACAGTACGAGTCACTGCAGATTTAAAACCAGATAAATGTGTTCCGCCATTTTTTTGCGGAATATTATTTGTAAAACAATATATTTTTTCTTTAAAACCTACATTCCATTGCATAGCTACTTCAACAGAAGTATCACATTTTTTAGAAGAAAAATAAAAAATTTTTGGATGAATTGGTTTTTTATTTATTAATTTTATAAATGCTTTAATACCTCCTTTATAATGGTATTTACAATTTGTATTTGTTTTAATATCATTAAAACAAATACAAATTCCAGAATTTAAAAAAGATAACTCTTTTAATCTTTTCGATAATATTTCAGAATTAAATTCTGTGATATTAGTAAAAGTTTTTAAACTAGGCCAAAATCTAATTTTTGTTCCTGTTTTATTCGAAATATCTATTACTTTTAATGAATGAACAGGATTTCCATTTCGATATTGTTGATAATATTTTTTTTTATTTCTATAAATTATCAATTCTAATTTATCTGATAAAGCATTTACAACGGATATACCTACTCCATGTAAACCTCCAGAAACTTTATAAGAATTATTGTCAAATTTTCCACCTGCATGTAAAATAGTCATAATGACTTCTGCAGCTGGTATTCCTTCTTCTTTATGTATATCAACAGGAATACCTCTTCCATCATCTTGAACAGAAACTGAATTATCTTTATGTATAGTAACAATAATTTCCTTACAATAACCAGCTAAAGCTTCATCAATTGAATTATCTACAACTTCAAACACCATATGATGTAAACCACTTCCATCATCTGTATCTCCAATGTACATTCCTGGTCTTTTTCGTACTGCATCTAATCCTTTTAAAACTTTTATATTGGACGAGTTATAGGAATGCGACATTAAATACCTCTTATGTTTTCTGTATTTACACAATAATAATATTATTAAATTATTAGTATATAAAATTTTTAATTTTTATGAAAATAAAATAATTTTTATGAAAATAAAAATAATTTTTATTTATTAATTATAATAATAATGGCATGACTACAAAATAATTTAATGGATAAGATAAATTTTCAATTTGTATTATTGAAACTGGAATATTAAATAATAAAATAATATTTTCATCATAAAAATTATTTAATATATCGATAATATATGTAGAATTAATAGAAAACTTTACTTCTTCTCCATAATAATTTAATTGTATTATTTCTTTTGCTATTTCTTCCGATTCATTATTTGCGGTAACCTCTATTTTTCCTTCAAAAAAATAAAAATGAACACTTTGAAACTGTTTATCAGATAAAATAGAAACTCGTAAAAGTGCTTGTTTCAATTTCTTTGCATTGATAGATATTTTTACTTTTGGAGATGTGATTAAAACATTAAAATAATCTGGATATTGACCATCAATTAATTTTGATGTAAAAACAACATTTTGAATATTTATTTGAATATTATTTTTATTTATTCGTAATTTTGTTGGTTCGCTTTTATTAAACAATAATTTATTTAGTTCTAATATACTTTTTCTAGGTATTATTATTGAGTATAACGATTTAAATATATTTAATCGAAAAGAAGAAATCGCCATTCTATGCCCATCAGTAGAAACCATTCTAATCATTTTTTTATTTATTTCTAATAATGTTCCATTTAAATAATACCTAACATCATTCACAGCCATCGAAAAATATGTATCGCAAATCATTTTTTTTATAATATTTTGTGATAATATAATTTCTACTTCTGGAATAAAATTTTGCAATATAGGAAATTTATTCTCAGAAACTATAGATAATTCAAAAAAACTATTGTTAGAATTAATAAACATCTTTACATCATTAGTTTCAATATAAATAATTGACTGTTCCGGAATACTTTTACAAATACTTAATAATTTACGACCAGAAACACATACAAAACCTTCTTCATTATTTACTTCTAAAGTATCAGAAACATTAATTTCTGTATCCATATTAGTACTAGTTAATGTTAAAATATTTCTTTCTACCTTAATTAATATATTTTCAAGAATAGATAAAGAATTATTTTTTATTAATAAAATAGATACTTTTTGCAAAATTTTTAAAAATTTTTTTTGATCTATGGAAAATTTCAGCATATTTTTTTATTAAGATGATAAAGTTCTAAGTAAATTTAAAAAATCCTTTTTTATATTATTATTTTCTTTTCGTAATTGTTCTATTTTTCTACATGCATGTAAAACTGTTGTATGATCTCGTCCATTAAAAGCATAACCAATTTCAGGTAAACTATAATGTGTAAGATTTTTAGCAATCGCCATTGCCATTTGACGTGGTCGAGATACTGATCTAGATCTTTTTCGAGAAAGTAAATCAGATATCTTTATTTTATAATATTCAGATACAGTAGTTTGAATAACATCTATAGTAATAATTTTTTTTGGAAAAAATAATAAATCTTTAATAGATTCTTTTACTAATTCAATAGTAATTTTTTTACCATTATGTTGAGAATTAACAATTATCCTATTTAATGCTCCTTCTAATTCTCGCACATTCGATTTTAATCTTGTAGCAATAAAAAAAGCAATATCTTCTGTTAAACAAATTTTATTTTCATCTGCTTTTTGCATTAAAATAGAAATTCGTGTTTCTAATTCAGGTGGATCTATAGAAATAGTTAAACCCCAACTAAATCGTGATTTTAAACGATCTTCCACACCTTTTATTTCTTTCGGGTATCGATCAGATGTTAAAATAATTTGTTGATTTTTTTCTATTAATGTATTAAAAGTATGAAAAAATTCTTCTTGTGATCTTTCTTTATTTGAAAAAAATTGTATATCATCAATTAATAAAGCATCTACTGATCTATAGTATTGTTTAAATTCATCTATAACATTGTTTTTTAAAGCTTTAACCATATTTTGTACAAAACCTTCAGAATGTGTATAAACAACTTTTATTTTACATTTTTTTGATAAAATTTTATTTCCAATAGCATGTAATAAATGAGTTTTTCCTAATCCAGTACCTCCATATAAAAATAAAGGATTATAATAACTACCTAAATTTTTTGAAACTGTATATGCCGATAATCGTGCTAATTTATTAGATCTTCCTTCTATAAAATTTTTAAAATGATATTTTTTATTAATATTAGAAGAAATAAAAAATTTTTTATAGAAAAAAAATTTTTTAAATGGTGAATTTGTTTCTTTAAAATTTTTTTTAAAAATAGTACATTTTTTTATTTTTTTAAAACTTATATCATTGGAACAATTTTTAAATTCAATTATTGGAGGAGGATGAGAATAAAACTGAATTAATAATTTATTGAATTTCTGTAAATATTTTTTTTTTACCCAATTTAATACAAATTTATTAGGAGTATATAATTCCAATACATTACCATTTAATTTTGCTTTTAAAGGACGTATCCATATACTAAATTCTGTGGGTTGTAGATCATTTTTTAATATAGAAAGACACTTTTTCCAAAGCAGAATAGACACTACAGACTCCATTATAGGAACATATTCATTAAAAAAATAATATTTATAAAATTTATAAAAAATTTAAAAAAAGTTATATATTTTAATATATTGTATATTGTTTTGTTAAAAATAAAAAATTTTTATAAATTAAAATAAAAAAAATTATTATATATTTTTAACGTTATTTACTATCCTTTTCATATTACAATAATAGATTAATATTATATTCATATTAAAAAATATTTTTTAATATAAAAGTAAAGTTAATTGACTCTCTTAATATTAAATATTATTCTATAATTATTCATTATATTTAATTTAACTACATAAAATTTTTTTATAAAAAATATTTTTTATCTATATTTATAATATAGATATTAAAAATAATAATAAATAGGATAATAATTATTTATGAAAAGAACATTTCAACCATCTTTATTAAAAAGAAATCGTATACATGGTTTTCGTTCTAGAATGTCTACTAAAAATGGAAGATATATTTTATCTAGACGTAGATCTAAATCCCGATCAAGATTAACTGTTTCTTCTACTAAATAAATCATTAAGTAAAAATTGTGAAGTGAAAATATTCTCGTTTTCTAAAAAATTTCGTTTAAAAAAATCTAATAATTATAATAAAGTATTTAAAAAATCTTATAAAATACAAAAAGATAATTTAATTATATTAGGTTCTTACAATAACTTAAATTTCCCTAGACTAGGAATTAGCATATCTAAAAAAATAATACCGAGTTCTTGTAAAAGAAATATATTTAAACGTATTGCTAAAGAAAGTTTTAGAATAAAAAAAAATTATTTAATAAAAATGGACTTTATTATAACAATTAAAAAAAATTTTTTATTTATAAATAAAAAAGAACTAACAAAAATATTAAATCAAACATGGATACGATATTATAATATATATATATAAAATTAATAATTTTACATATATAAAAAAATAAATTTATAAAATGGTATTTTTATATTGTTAAAAAATTCATATATAAATTTAAAAATATAAATTTCTATAAATCTTAAAAAAAAATAAAACACAAGAGAATATAAATAATGGATTTATTACGTAATTTTTTTATTTTTTCTATTTTTGGAACAACATTATTTTTTTTTTCTTTTTTAAAACAAAGTTTAGGAAGTAATGAGAATTTTTTACATAAAAAACAAAATATAACATCAAGCATTCATAAAAATAAAAATAACGATTCTAACATTATAGTAAAAACAGATGTTTTAAAAGTAATTATTAGTAAAAAAGGAGGTGACATTAAACAAGCAAAATTACTTAAGTTTAACAAAAATTTGAAAACAAAATTACCAATTAAACTTTTGGATACAAATAAAAATTTTGTTTACCAAGCACAAAGTGGTTTAATTGGTCCTAATGGAATAGATAATTTTAAAAATAACAAAAGACCTATATATTCAACACAAAAAAATTTTTTTGATTTTACAAATAGTAAAGAAAAAGAATTACGTGTTCCTATGACCATAATATCTAAAGATGGTTCTATATATACTAAAACATTTATATTTAAAAAAAAAGAATATTCAATACAAGTAGAATTTTCTATTTTTAATAATTCAAAAAAAACAATAAAAGTATCTATGTTAGGACAATTAGTTCAAACAATAAATATTAAACAACAAAAAAAAAATATTAAAAATAGTGATTCTTCTTTTCGAACGTTAAGAGGTAGTGCTTTTTCTAGTCATAATAATAAGTATAAAAAATATACATTCGATAAAATAAAAAAAGAAAAAGATTTAAATATTACTACAAAATCTGGATGGGTAGCTATGATACAAAAATATTTTGTTTCAGCTTGGATACCAAAAAATAATGGAAACAATACTATTTATACTCATTCATGTAAAAATAATACTACCTTAATAGGATATAAATCTGATCTAATTAAAATAAAACCCAACAGCAAAACCAATATTAATTCAATTTTATGGGTAGGTCCAGAAATACAAGAAAAAATGGCTTCCATTTCTCCATATTTAGATTTAACAGTCGACTATGGATGGTTATGGTTTTTATCTCAACCTTTATTTAAATTATTAAAATTTTTATATTATATATTTGGAAATTGGGGTATTGCAATAATAGGTATTACTGTAATAACAAAAATTTTTATGCATCCTTTTAATAGATTACAATATATTTCTATGCAAAAAATAAAATCTTTAAACCCAAAAATTAATAATATAAAAGAAAAATATTCCTCTGATAAAAAAAAAATGACTCAAGAAATAATTAATTTATATAAAAGAGAAAATATTAATCCTTTAAGCAGTATTTTTCCAGTTTTAATTCAAATGCCTATTTTTTTATCTTTATATTATATGTTAATGGGTTCGGTAGAATTAAGACATGCTCCATTTATATTTTGGATTCAAGATTTATCTAGTCAAGATCCATATTTTATACTACCTATCTTAATGGGAATTAGCATGTATTTTAGCCAAAATACAAATTTTTCTCAAAATCAAACAAATAATTCTACCCAAGAAAAAATAATGAAATTTTTTCCTTTTATTTTTATAATTTTTTTTCTTTGGTTTCCTGCAGGATTAGTTTTATACTATACCGTCAGTAATATTTTAACGATATTGCAACAAAAATTATTTTTTTATAAATTCAATAAATAAATTTTTTACTTATATTTTATAATATTCAGTAAAAATTCTATAAATTTTAAAGATACTATAAATATGAATTTTGAAGATACTATTATAGCACCAGCAACTCCAGAAGGTAAATCCGGTATAGGGATATTAAGGATATCTGGTAAAAAAAGTAAAAATATTGCTCAAACAGTTTTAGGAACAATTCCAAAACCTAGAAAAGCAGTTTATTTAAATTTTTTAAATTTTGATCAATCTATATTAGATAAAGGAATAGCAATATGGTATCCAAAACCTTTTTCTTTTACTGGAGAAGACGTTTTAGAATTACAAGGACATGGAAATTTTTTTTTAATGGATTTATTAATTAAACGAATATTATTAATACCAAATGTTCGAATTGCTCAACCAGGAGAATTTACAAAAAGATCTTTTTTAAATAAAAAAATTGATTTATCACAAGCAGAAGGAATTGCAGATTTAATAAATTCTGAATCAGAATTAGAAGCACAGTCTTCCTTAAAATTAATGTCCGGTTTTTTAAAAAAATACATTTTAAATGTAAAAAAAAATATATATGAATTACAAGCTATGCTAGAAATGGATTTAAATTTTTCGGAAGAAAATTATTTAAATTTAGATATAAATAATCTTGAAAAAAAAATAAAAAATATTTTTGATATTCTACAAAAAATTAAATACACAGAATATCAAGGAAAAATATTAAAAAAAGGAATAAATATATCTATTATCGGACCTCCGAATTCAGGAAAATCAACTTTATTAAATCAATTAGCATTAAAAAAAATTGCAATCGTTACAGAAATACCAGGAACTACCAGGGATATCTTAGAGCATCATATTAATATAAATAATATTCCATTTATTATTAGTGATACAGCTGGAATTAGAAACAATGTAGAAAATAGAATAGAAAAAATTGGAATTAAACTAACACATAAAGAAATAAAAAAATCAGACCATTTATTGATTGTTATTGACATTCAAAAATATTATAAAAATAATAAATTTTATCTTAATTTAATTAAAAAAATAAAAAATAATAAACCTTATACAGTAATACTCAATAAATCTGATTTAATTTCTACTAAACCAACTATTAAAATAATTAATAAAAATTATTTTATTATACTATCAGCAAAAAACGGTTTAGGAATTGATATACTAAAATCACATATTGTAAAAAAATATAGTTTCAAGCAAACAAATGAAAAAATATTTTTATCTCGAAGAAGACATTTAAATATATTTAAAAAAATATATTATGAATTTTTTCAAGGAGTAAAAAATTGGAAAAAAAATAAAAATTCTGAATTATTTGCTGAAAGTTTAAGAACTATAAATATATTTTTAGAAGAAATACAAGGTAATCAATCTTCTGAAACAGTTTTAAATAAAATATTTTCTAAATTTTGTATTGGTAAATAAATATTTTTGTTTATCAAAAAAAATTTACTGTATAAATAAATATTTTTATAAAATTTTTTTATTTTTTAATTTAAAAAAAAATTGCCCGAAGGCGGAATCGAACCACCGACACGGGGATTTTCAGTCCCCTGCTCTACCGACTGAGCTATTCGGGCTGTTTATTTAAATATATATTAATTATATTAATACGTCAATTTTTTATTTATTTAATTTTTTTTATAATTATAAAAAAAAATAACCCTTGAAACTTTCATAAATAATCCATATATAAATATGTATAACCAATACAAAATAAGTTTTATAAAATAGTTAAAATTTTTTAAAACAGATGATTACAAGGAGATTTAAAAAATGAATATTCGTCCATTACACGATCGAATTATCATTAAACGTAACGAAATTGAATCTAAATCCGCTGGAGGTATAGTTTTAACAGGATCGGCAGCCGGAAAATCCAATAGAGGAACAATTATCGCTGTAGGAAATGGGCGAATTTTAGATAATGGAAGTATAAAACCATTAGATGTTAAAGTAGGCGATACAGTAATATTTAATGAAAGTTATGGAGCTAAAACTGAAAAAATTGATAATGAAGAAGTATTAATTTTAACGGAAAGTGATATTTTAGCAATTGTAGAAGAATAATATTCAATTCTTTTTATTTACTAAAACTTACATTTTGAAAAGGAAAAATATATGGCAGCTAAAGATGTAAAATTCGGAAATGAAGCAAGAATAAAAATGCTTCGTGGTGTCAACATATTAGCAGATGCTGTAAAAGTCACACTAGGACCAAAAGGTAGAAACGTTGTTTTAGATAAATCTTTTGGAGCACCAAGTATTACAAAAGATGGTGTATCTGTTGCTCGAGAAATTGAACTAGAAGATAAGTTTGAAAACATGGGAGCACAAATGGTTAAGGAAGTTGCATCAAAAGCAAATGATGCTGCTGGAGATGGAACAACTACAGCAACTTTATTAGCCCAAGCAATAGTAAATGAAGGTTTAAAAGCTGTTGCTGCTGGAATGAATCCTATGGATTTAAAAAGAGGAATTGATAAAGCAGTAATTCATGCAGTAGAAGAATTAAAAAAACTGTCAGTGCCTTGTTCTGATTCAAAAGCAATTACTCAAGTAGGAACTATATCTGCAAATGCAGATGAAAAAGTAGGATCTTTAATAGCAGAAGCAATGGAAAAAGTAGGTAACGATGGAGTTATCACTGTAGAAGAAGGAACTGGTTTACAAAATGAATTAGAAGTAGTAAAAGGTATGCAGTTTGATCGAGGTTATTTATCTCCATATTTTATCAACAAACCAGAAACTGGATTAGTTGAATTAGAAAATCCTTATATTTTAATGGCTGATAAAAAAATTTCTAATGTTCGAGAACTATTACCAATTTTAGAATCCGTAGCAAAATCCGGAAAACCTCTTTTAATTATATCAGAAGATTTAGAAGGAGAAGCTTTAGCGACTCTTGTTGTTAATTCCATGAGAGGAATAGTAAAAGTTTCTGCTGTAAAAGCACCTGGTTTTGGTGATAGAAGAAAATCCATGTTACAAGATATAGCTGTTTTAACAGAAGGTAATGTTATATCTGAAGAATTAGCAATGGACTTAGAAAAAACCACTTTAGAAGATTTAGGTCAATCTAAAAGAGTTGTAATAACTAAAGATACAACTACTATTATTGGTGGAATTGGAAAAAAGAAAAATATACAAGTTCGTATATCTCAAATAAGACAACAAATTCAAGAAGCTACTTCAGATTATGATAAAGAAAAATTAAATGAAAGATTAGCTAAACTTTCTGGTGGAGTAGCGGTATTAAAAGTTGGAGCAGCAACTGAAGTAGAAATGAAAGAGAAAAAAGCTAGAGTAGAAGATGCGCTTCATGCTACAAGAGCAGCAGTAGAAGAAGGTGTTGTTCCTGGAGGTGGTGTTGCTTTAGTTCGTGTTGCAGAAAAAGTATCTAAAATTAGTGGAGAAAACGAAGACCAAAATGTTGGAATACGAGTAGCTGTACGTGCAATGGAAGCTCCTTTACGTCAAATAGTATCCAACTCAGGAGAAGAACCTTCAGTTGTAACAAATAATGTTAAAGATGGAAAAAACAATTATGGTTACAATGCAGCTACTGATCAATACGGAGATATGATTAATTTTGGTATATTAGACCCAACTAAAGTAACTAGATCTGCTCTACAATATGCTGCTTCAGTTGCAGGATTAATGATTACTACTGAATGTATGGTTACAGATTTACCTAAAGAAGAAAAATCAGATATAGGAGTACCTCCTGGAAGTGGAATGGGTGGTATGGGTGGAATGATGTAATTTAATTTTAAAAAATATAATTTAGTTTTTAAAAAATATATTAAAAAAAAATTTTTTTTTAAAATATATAAAAAATTTTTAAATTGAACATTTATATTAATATTTTACCTTCAGATAGTAAAAATCTGGAGGTACTAATAAAATAATAAAAATAAATACTAAAATTTATATACAAAAATAATTAATTTCAAAAAAAAAAAAAATAAAATAAAAAAATAAAAAATATGGTACTATATTATAGTAATAGTTTTAAAAAAGGAATAAAAATTGTTTTTTCAAATATTCCTTATATTATAGAAAATAGTGTATTTGTAAAACCAGGAAAAGGACAATCGTTTGTTAGAACAAAACTACGAAACATTTTTTCAGGAAAATTAATTGATAAAACATTTAAATCCACTGACTCATTTGAAAGCGCAGATATAAATACTACTAAATTAATTTATTTATATAGAAATAAAGATACATGGTTTTTTATGGATAAAAAAAATTTTGAACATTTTTCAGTAAATAAAATAATTATTGGAAACCTAAATAAATGGATAATAAAACAAAATACTTACACAGCACATATTTGGAAAAACAAAATAATTTCTATACATAAAAATAATTTTGTAAATTTAAAAGTTATTAATTTCGTTTATAATATAAAAGGTAATTCAATTAATTCAGGAAATAAATTAGCTGAATTAGAAACTGGAGTTAAAGTAAAAATACCATTATTTATTGAAATTGGAGATATAATTAAAGTAGATACAAGATCAGAAGAATATATATCTAGAATTACAAAAAAATCTGATTAAAATAAACTTTTTTTTAAAAAAAATAAACACAAATTCTATTTTCATTAAAAATTAATATTGAAAAAAATATTTTTAATGAAATTAATATTCATTTCCTTTAACATTCTTTCTATAACTATCCCATTCAAAAGTCAACCACAAACTATTTCCTAATCTCATCCTATCAATAACCCTTTCTCCTAATAGAGATTTCATTCCTTTATGATCTAAATTTGATAACATTCCAGTAGATCTTTTAGAAGAAGATCTTCGATCTACTATTTGGTTAATAATAACTTTTTCATATCTTGATTCTGTCTGCATTCCAATTTCATCAATCATTAATAAATCAACAGAACTAAAATCATGCAATAGATTCTCTTCAGTAACATTACTAGTACCATTAAAAGTACCTTTCATATGTGACATTAAATCTGCTACTGTAACAATTAAAACAGTTTTTCCATTTATAATTAAATAATTTCCAATAGCTGAAGCTAAATGATTTTTTCCTGTACCAGGTCTTCCTGAAAAAATAAAACTTGCTATATTTCCATTAAATTCTTCAGCATATCGTTTAGCAGCAGATAACACTCTTTGATGACCTTGATGTTCTATTTTATAATTATCAAAAGAACAATTAATATATAATTCTCGTATTCCTGAACGACCTAAAATTCTTTGCATTTTCATAGCTTGATTTTCTCTTAATATTGATTCGGAAGATATACGACCTTCTTCTTGATTCCATGCTAATAAATCTGATTCTGTATTGAATTTCGGTTGAACATTATTTGGTATTAATCTCTGTAATCTTTTTAAAAAATTTTTTTGATTTTTCATTATTTATCTCTAAATCCATCTGGTATTTTTTGATCTGGAGTAGCAACTTCATTGATGTCTCTTTTGTATTTATTGACACTATATAAAATTGATCTACTTTTTTTAATACTATGCGCTAATTTTTGTTGCCATTGAATATGATAAAAAAAACGACCTTCTGCTTTCCAATAAGATATAAAAGATGCAATTTCTCCTTGCGTAGGAAAATTTTTTAAATTGATACCCCAAATTGCAGATTTTTTTAAAAAATCTTTATCAGGCATCCATTTTTCATGAATTTGAAATTTTCCATGTAAATTAATTTTATTATATTCTAATTGTTCTATTTTGTTTAAATTCTGAAATATTTTTTTTGTAAAAATAATATTATCTTTTTTTTTATTATTATTTATTAAAGATAAAGATTTCATTTGCTGAGGAGTTAAAATATACATAATAGTTTTTTTTTGATCCTTTATTTCTATAATTTTATTTTTAGAATATTTTATTATTTTTTTATAATTATTAGAAAAAACATCTAAAGTAATCTGATAAAAAGGTTTAAATTTATTAATTGATGACAATTTAATATTCCTGTAAAATATGTATTGATAAAATGTTTTAATTTTTATTTATATACAAACTATATATTGTAGTACCAGATTTTTTTTTTTTATATAAAATCCATGTTTCTGGGATTTTTATAGTTGAATTTTTATATGAATATTCTATATATATTAATGTATTTTTTTTCGTGTACTTTTTTGTATATAAAAAAAATATTGTTTGATTAATTAAATTTAGATGAAAAGGTGGATCAATAAAAATTATATCGTATTTAAAATTATTTTTTTGTAACCAATGTAATGTATTTGTATAAATTATTTTTAAATTTTGAATTGATAATTTTTTTAAATTACTTTTTATAGATAAAAAATTTTTTTTTTTATTTTCTAAAGATACAACTGATGATGCATTTCGTGATATTGCTTCTATTCCCAATATTCCACTTCCAGAAAAACAATCCAAACAATTTGATCCAATTATATGTGGATCTAACCAATTAAATAATGTTTCACGAATTATAGAAGTAGTAGGTCTCATATCTTTATTATAAAAAGCATGTATTTTTCTAGAACCAAATTTTCCGCTAATAATACGAAGATATATTTTTTTTTGTAATTTTTTTCTCATATTTTATATAATTTTTTATTGTATTATAATTTTTTATTTTATATGTATAATACATATATTAATTAAAAAAATTATTACATAATATAATATTACAATATTAAAAATATTTTTTACAATTTTTTTTAATAAAATAAAAATTTTTATAATTTAATAGGAGAAAAAATGTCAAAAAAAAAAAGTTTTTTTGATTTTTTAAATTTTAAGAAAAAAAAAAATATAAAAAATAAAACAAAGATCATAAAAAACAGTGATGTAATTAAAAATATAAATATTAAAAATAATAATAAAACGAATACTGGATTATTTAATAATCTAAAATCCAAATTAAAAAATACTCGAAATAAAATAAATGATAAAATAATAAATTTATTTTTTAAAAAAAAAAATATAGATTTAAATATTTTTTTCAAAAAATTAGAAGAAGAATTATTATTATCTGATATAGGAATTAATACTACTGTAAAAATTATAGAAAATCTTAAAAAATATTCACAAAAAAATAATATTTCAGAAAAAAAAGAGCTTTATATTATTCTTAAAAAAATTTTATTTAATATTATCAAAAATGTTTCTATTCCTTTAGAATATAACTCTAAAAAACCATTTTTAATTTTAGTAATTGGAGTTAATGGTTCAGGAAAAACAACATCTATAGGAAAATTATCTAATTATTATATCAAAAAAAAAAATAAGAGTGTAATTCTAGCAGCTGGAGACACTTTTAGAGCTGCAGCAATAAAACAATTATCTATTATTGCACAAAAAAATAATATTCCTATTATTTCTCACAAAAATAAATCAGATTCTGCTTCAGTAATATTTGATGCTTTTAAATCAGCTCAATCAAAAAATATTGATATAGTAATTGCAGACACAGCTGGTCGTTTACATAATAAAAAAAACTTAATGGAAGAGTTAAAAAAAATAATTCGTGTTACAAAAAAAATAGATATTCAAGCTCCTCATGAAATTATGTTGGTTATAGATGCTACAAGTGGTCAAAACGTTTTAGAACAAGTTTATTCCTTTAAAAAATACGTAGAAGTTACTGGTTTAATGATTACAAAATTAGATGGAACGGCAAAAGGAGGAGTAGTATTTTCTATTTCTAATCAATATTCTATTCCCATTCGCTATATTAGTATAGGAGAAAATGAAGAAGACATAGAAATATTTAAACCTAATAAATTTATTGATTCTTTATTTACAGATTAATAAAAATGTTTATAAAATTTAAAAATATAAATACCAAAAATATAATTAATAAAAAATATTTTTATCAAAAACATAAAAATATATTCTTTGATTTATATTTTTTGTTAAAGTATTATAAAAAAAGTAAAAATTTTTTTTTAAAAAATAATTTTTTTATAAGAGATCAAAATGATTAAAAAAATGCAAAAATTATCCTGTAAGTCTTTAGATAACTTAGATGCATATATTCGATCAGCTTATTCATGGCCCATGCTATCTTTAAAAGAAGAAAAATCACTCACCCATCTCTTATATTATAAAAGTGATTTAAAAGCAGCAAAAACTTTAATACTATCTCATTTACGTTTTGTTATTCATATATCCAAAAATTATTCAGGATACGGATTATTACAAGCTGATTTAATACAAGAAGGAAATATAGGTTTAATGAAAGCTGTTAAAAAATTCAACCCTGAAGTAGGTGTACGATTAGTTTCTTTTGCTATTCATTGGATAAAATCAGAAATACACGAATATGTATTACGAAATTGGAGAATTGTAAAAGTTGCAACTACTAAATCTCAAAGAAAATTATTTTTTAATTTACGAAAAAATAAAAAAAGAATTGGATGGTTTAGCGAAAATGAAATAAAAAGCGTTGCTAAAGAATTAGGTGTTAGTACAAAAGATGTTAGAGAAATGGAATCGAGAATGTCTGCTCAAGATATTGCATTTAATCCAAACCCTGAAGAAAAATATTATGATAATAAACAAATAAATATAAATTTTTCACATTTAAATGACTATAATTCAAATTTTGCAAGAAATTTAGAAGAAGATAACTGGGATATACATAATACTAATAAATTAAATAATGCTTTATTAATACTAGATAAAAGAAGTCGTGATATTATTCATTCCCGTTGGTTAAATAAAAATAAAAAAATTACTTTACAAAAAATTGCAAACAATTATGGAATTTCTGCAGAACGTGTTAGACAATTAGAAAAAAATGCAATGAAAAAATTAAAAATAGCAATTGAAAGTTAAATTTTATAATCATAATTTTTTATATAACTATTTATTATACACAAAAGAGATATTTATACATGTATCAAGTAATTGTATGCGATTTAGATGGAACCTTGTTAGATACCAATTATCATATTAATGAATATACTAAAAAAATATTAAAAAAAGTTGTAATGGAAAAAAATATTCACCTCATTATAGCTACTGGTAGAAATTATATTGATGCAAAAAAAGTACTAAATGAAATAGGAGTTTCAGGTTTTATTATTTCTTGTAATGGTTCAGAAATATATAATAAAGAAAAAAATAAAATATTTAACTGCTATATCAATGAAAAAACAACTTATAGATTATGTAAAATTGCGTATTTAGAAAAAGAAATTACTACACAAATATATTATAATAATAAATGGTATGTACAAAATTATTTTGTTCATAATCCAAAATTACAAGCATCTTTTTCAATGAAAAGAATAGGATATAAACCTATTTTTTTTAAAAATAAACCAGTGAATAAAGTATTTTTTACATCCAATAATAAAAATAAATTAAAAAAATTAGAAAAACAAATTCATCAAGAATTACATTCTCAAATAGAATCATTTTTTTCTAGTAATTATTGTTTAGAAATAACTGAAAAATTAGTCACGAAAGGAACCGCATTAGAATTTATTTCAAAAAAATGTTTATATATTCCTCTTGAAAAATTCATGTCCTTTGGAGATGGTATGAATGATAAAAGTATGCTATCAATATCAGGAAAAAGTTTTATCATGAAAAATGCGGATCCAATTTTAAAAAAAAAATTACCTAATATAGAAATCATCGAAAGCAATAAAAACAATGGTGTTGCTGTATGTATTAAACGATATTTTCTATAAAATTTTTTTATATTAAAAAATATATATTTATGAAATATTTTTTATAAAAATATTTATTTTTATAATTTTTTAATTTTTTTACAATTATTTTATTTCATATAATTAATGAATTTATAAATAGTAAAAAATTTTTGATTCATAGCGAATAGCAGAATATAATATTTTTCATAAACCTAATCCTATTCGCTAAGTAATACTACTACCTTATTTTTCAAAAATATTTATTAACCAAAATAAGTAAATAATAAATACATAGATTATATTTTATCATTGGTATAATCAATAAATAATTTAATACATTCTTAAATTTTGTATTTATTTTATTTTTTTTAAAAAAATTTCATATATTCAATTTTTTATATACTGAATATACTATGAATATTTCTGAATCAAAATATTCAAGAATAATATATTTATTTTTTTATATTAAATTTATATTTATAAAATCAAGTTAATTTTATTTAAAAATAAAAAAATAAAAATAAAAAACAAATTACTGCTTAAAATAATACCGAAAGTAAATACTAAATCTCTTTTTTTTTGTTATTAATTTAAAATAGAAGATAAAAATTGATATTTATATCTAAACGAATAAAAAAAATATCCTATTTTGTATGAAAAATATTAAATGTTAGAATTAATTATTAAATACAATTATGATATCGACTCATAATATTAATTTTTTCATTTTTAACGTAATTAAAATTCTGAATAATATTTTTTATATCAGATGATAATCTTTTAGATAATTCTAAAATCATTTGATTTTATAATATAAATTTTACAAAATTACTCGTTTTATAAATAAAATGAAACATATTTTTTTTAATTTTATTAATTTGACAATATAAATATTATTACGTTTTATGCAAAAATATATCTGTTTTTTTTATTGATCTTATATCATAAAAAATTATGAAGTTTTGAATGTTTAATTTCTATCATAAACTTCCTTTATACAATTAATTAATTTTTTTATTTTTTATTTTTTATAATACTATAATCATATATGGACCTAAAAAAATTATAGTATTTAAATTAAAATATATCTTTAGGAGTATATATTTGTGAACATTATCAATCATATACTTGGATTTCCTAGAATAGGAATAAACCGAGAACTAAAAACAGCACAAGAAAAGTATTGGAATAAAAAAATATCTCAACAAGAATTAATGAATATAGGAAAAAAAATAAGAAAGAAAAATTGGGAGCAACAAAAAAAACTAGGAATTGATTTACTACCAGTAGGAGATTTTGCTTGGTATGATCATGTACTAACTACTTCTATGATGTTAGGAAACATACCTGATAGACATCGTAGTTTTAATAATAAAATTGGATTGGACACTTTATTTTTCATGTCTAGAGGTATTTCTGAAACAGGAAATTCTGCTCCTGCTTCTGAAATGAAAAAATGGTTTAATACTAATTATCATTATATTGTTCCCGAATTTACTATTAATACTGTATTTCAATATTCTTGGAATCAATTAATCGAAGAAATAGATGAAGCATTATCATATGGACATAACATTAAACCTGTATTGTTAGGTCCATTAAGCTATTTATGGTTAGGAAAAGAAAAAGATAATAAAGTAAATAAATTAGATTTATTAAATAATATTTTAAATGTATATAAAAAAATTATAAAAAAATTAAATAAAAGAAATATTGAATGGGTTCAAATTGATGAACCAATTTTATCTTTAGATCTTCCAACCGATTGGCTAGATGCATTTATTTATTCATATAAATTTTTATATAATAATAAAAAAAATATAAAAATACTGTTAACTACATATTTCGGAAGCGTAGAACATAATATGGAAATTATTCGTGATTTATCTATTGATGGAATACATTTAGATATATTATCTTCTAATAATCACGACTTAATACAAATAAATGAATCAATTCCAAATAATTGGTTATTATCTTTAGGTATTATTAATGGTAGAAATATATGGAAAACAGATTTAGTATATTGGTTTTATAAAATAAAAAAACTTATAAAAAATAGAAAAAAAATATTTTTAGGATCATCATGTTCATTATTACATTCTCCAATAGATTTAAATTGTGAAAAAGAATTAGATCAAGAAATAAAAAGTTGGTTTTCTTTTGCTATACAAAAATGTACTGAACTTTATTTATTAAAAAAAGCATTACTACAAGATGATATAAATGATTTACAAATATGGAGTGAACCTATATTTTCTAGATCAAAATCAAATAAAGTACATAATACAACAGTAAAAAAAAGAATACTAGAAATTGAAAATTTAATACCAAATAGAAATAAGATGTATAAAAAAAGAATTGTAGAACAAAAAGAAAAATTACAACTTCCTATTCTACCAACTACAACTATTGGTTCTTTTCCACAAACAAAAGAAATACGAAAATTAAGATCTGATTTTATAAATAAAAAATTAGATAAAGAAAAATATATACAAAAAATTAAAAAAATTATATTTGAAAATATTCAAAGACAAGAATCATTATCTTTAGATGTATTAGTACATGGAGAACCTGAAAGAAATGATATGGTAGAATATTTTGGACAACATTTAAATGGATTTGCTTTTACTTCTAATGGATGGGTGCAAAGTTATGGATCAAGATGCGTAAAACCACCAATAATTATTGGGGATATTTATCGTGATAAACCAATTACGATAGAACTAATAAAATATGCACAATCATTAACAAAAAAACCGGTAAAAGGAATGTTAACTGGTCCTGTTACAATATTATGCTGGTCATTTCCTAGAGAAGATTTGTCAAAAAAATTAATAACCAAACAAATAGCTTTAGCATTACAAGATGAAGTATTAGAATTAGAAAATTCTGGAATTAATATTATTCAAATTGATGAGCCTGCTCTTCGAGAAGGTCTACCTTTAAGAAAAAAAGAACAAAAAAAATATTTAAAATGGGCAGTTGAATCTTTTAAATTGAGTTGTTATGGAGTTAAAAATAGTACTCAAATTCACACTCATATGTGCTATTGCGAATTTCAAGATATCATACAAGATATAATTAACTTAGACGTAGATGTAATAACTATAGAAACATCTAGATCCAGTACGAAATTATTAAGTTTATTAAAAAAATTCAATTATCCTAATGAAATAGGACTTGGAATATATAATATACATTCTCCCAATATACCAAGTATTGAAAATATGAAAAAATTATTAAATAAATTTATACAATATTTTCCAATAGAACGTTTATGGGTAAATCCGGATTGTGGTTTAAAAACAAGAAATTGGATTGAAACTGAAAACGCATTACAAAATATGGTCGAAACTGCAAAAAAAGTAAGAAAAGATCTTTTAAAAAATAAATAAAAAATTTATATACAAGATGTTATTTATTTAAGAAATAAATAAATAGCATCTTTAATTTATATTAAATTAATATTTAATTATACTTTAAAAAATTTTTAATGTTTAAAACAACGAAAATTAGTAAAAATCATCGCTATATTATTTTTATTCGCCGATTCAATACTTTTATCATCTTGTATAGATCCTCCAGGTTGGATAATACAAGAAATTCCTTTTTCAGCAACTGAATCTACGACATCTTTAAATGGAAAAAACGCATCTGAAGCCATGATTGCATTATTAGTAGAAATATTATTATTTTTAGCTTTCATATTTGCAATTAAAACAGAATCTATTCTGCTCATTTGTCCAGCTCCGATTGCAATTGTTTGATTATTTTTTGCATATACTATAGCATTAGATTTTACAAACATAGAAATTTTAAATGCAAATATTGCATCTTGTAATTCATGCTTTGTTGGTTTTCGATTAGTTACTACTTTCCATAATTTATTTTTCTGTATAGAATAATTATTATTTTGAATCAAAAAACCACCACGAACATTTCGAATAGAATATTTTTCAATATTTTTTTTATTTTTCTCTTTATTATATTTTAATACTCTAATATTAGGTTTAGTATATAATATTTTTATAGATTCTTCATCAATATCAGGAACTAAAAGCACTTCTAAAAACTGATTATTTATCATAAATTGCGCAGTTTCTGAATTCAATTTTTCATTGATAATAATTACTCCACCAAAAGATGAAATAGGATCACTTAAAAATGCATTTTTATATGCTTGTAAAATACATTTATTTGTAGCTACAGCACAAGGATTTCCATGTTTTAAAATAATACAAGTAGGACAAACAAAGTTTTCTATACAATCTAAAGCAACATCACAATCAAGTATATTATTATAAGATAAACTCTTTCCTTGAAGAATTTGAGTATTTAATATTGTATTTTTTAATATATTTTTTGATTCTATATATAAAGAAGATTGTTGATGTGGATTTTCCCCATACCTGAGATCTTTTTTTTTATACATAATAAGATTAATTTCTTCAGGTAAATCACTAATTTTTTTTTTTTTTACTAATATTCTATTTAACAAATAATTATGAATAGATTTATCATATAACTGAGTATATTTAAATGCTTTAATTGCAAAATTTAAACGTATTTTTTCTGGAATATTTTTATTTTGTATACACATATATTTTTGTATCAATTGAATTAAAAATTCATAATCTTTTATTTCAACAACCACTAGTACATTAGCATAATTTTTTCCTGCTGCTCTAACTATTGCCGGACCTCCAATATCTATATATTCCATAATATCAATAACATTATTTGTATTTTTTTCAATTATTTTTTCAAATGGGTAAAAATTAGAAATAACTAAATCAAATAAAATAATTTTATGTTCTTCTATTTCTTTAATATCACTTGTATTATTTTTTAATATACCTCCAAATATTTTTGGATGTACTGTTTTTACACGACCTTTTAATATTTCTGGAAACTGTGTATAATCTGATAATTTATATACTTGAATATTTTTTTTTTTTAAAAATTTAAAAGTTCCTGTTGTAGCAAAAATTTTAAAATTTCTTTTTATTAATTCTTTTGATAAATAAAAAATATTTTTTTTATTATATACACTAATTAAAACGTTTTTTCTTTCTATTTGGTTTTTCATATTTTTAAAATATATTAATTTCATTTAAAAATAAAATAATAATATATTATATAATTTTTAAATAAATTTTGTGATTAAATCTTGAAAACATACAGTTTAATAAGTTTTCAAGATAATTTTAATGATTTGATTAAAAAATATATTTAATTTAAATCAGAATTTAGCATTTCTGATAAATTAGCAGATGCTTCTTCTACAGAAGATAAATTGGAATTATTGATATTATTTTTTACAATTTTTTTATTCAATTTAGATTTTCGATTTAATAAACGTTCTTTATGATAAGAATATCCAGTACCTGCAGGAATTAGTCTTCCTACAATAACGTTTTCCTTTAAACCACGTAATTCATCTTTTTTTCCTGCTACAGCAGATTCTGTTAAAACTCTAGTAGTTTCTTGAAAAGAAGCAGCTGATATAAAAGATTCTGTTGCTAACGAAGCTTTTGTAATTCCTAATAAATCACGAGTAAAAGTAATTGGTTTCTTTTTTTTGCTTAAAATATTTTTATTTGATATTCTAATTTTTGAATATTCTACTTGTTCTCCATTTAAAAAATCTGAATCTCCAGGAAAAACAATAGTTGCTTTTCTTAACATTTGTCTAATAATAACTTCTATATGCTTATCGTTAATTTTTACTCCTTGTAATCGATATACATCTTGTACTTCATTAACAATATATCTTGTTACAGATTCTACACCTCTTAATCTCAATATATCATGTGAAGATTCTGGACCATCAGATATTACATCACCTTTTTCAACTGTTTCTCCTTCAAATACATTTAATTGTCTCCATTTAGGGATCATTTCTTCGTAAGGTGTTTTTTTATTACCTTTTATAGGGGTAATAATTAATCTTCTTTTTCCTTTTGTTTCTTTTCCAAAAGAAACAATTCCACTAATTTCAGATAATATAGCTAATTCTTTTGATTTTCTTGCTTCAAAAATATCTGCTACTCGAGGTAATCCACCTGTTATATCTTTAGTACCTCCAGATTCCTGTGGAATTCTAGCAAGTGTATCTCCTGCATTAATCATAACAGAATCATTAATTTGTATTATTGATTTACCTGGTAAAAAATATTGTGCAGGCATATCAGTTCCTGGAATAAGAACATCTTTTCCGTTTTGATTAATTATTTTTAAAGCTGGTCTTAAATCTTTTCCAGAAGCAGTTCTTTCAGAAGTATCTAGTACTATAGTAGAAGTTAATCCTGTAAGTTCATCTGTTTGTCGAATAATACTTTGTCCTTCTATCATATCTAAAAATTTAACTAATCCATTAACTTCTGTTATTACAGGCATAGTATGTGGATCCCACTTTGCAACTACATCACCCGATTTTGCTATTTTTCCATCCTTTTTTTCTATAATAGCACCATAAGGAACTTTATAACTTTCTTTTACACGACCAAGAGTATCAATCATTTGTAATTCAACATTTCTAGATGTTATGACAACTTTTCCTTCTAAATTAATGACAAATTTAGCATTTTTTAATTTTATTTTTCCTGTTGTTTTTACTTGAATATTAGATTCCGTAGCCATTCTTGAAGCAGCACCTCCGATATGAAACGTACGCATAGTAAGTTGTGTTCCTGGCTCTCCTATAGATTGAGCTGCAATTACACCTACTGCTTCTCCTTTTTTTACTAAATTACCTCTTGCTAAATCTCTTCCATAACACTGTGCGCATACTCCAAAATTTGTTTCACAATTTACTACTGATCGTACTTTAATACTATCAATAGAGTGTTTTTCTAAAACATCACATAAAAGTTCATTTAATATTGTATTTCTTTTAATTAATACTTTACATATATTATTTTTTATAAATTGAACATCTTCTGCTGTAACACGACCTAAAACTCGGTCTCTTAAAGGTTCTTTTACTTCACCTCCTTCTATAACAGGAGTCATGATTATACCTTCTCTCGTTTTACAATCATCTTCTGTAATAACTAAATCTTGTGCCACATCAACTAAACGTCTTGTCAAATAACCGGAATTAGCTGTTTTTAATGCAGTATCTGCTAATCCTTTTCGTGCTCCATGAGTAGAAATAAAATATTGCAATACATTTAAACCTTCTCGAAAATTAGCAATAATAGGTGTTTCAATAATAGATCCATCTGGTTTTGCCATTAAACCTCGCATTCCCGCAAGTTGTCTAATTTGAGCAGCGGATCCTCTTGCTCCAGAATCAGCCATCATAAAAATACTATTAAAAGATTTTTGAATTTCTTTTGATCCATTTGCATTAATAAAATATTCCGTAGATAAATTATTCATCATAGCTCTTGCAACTTTCTCATTAGCAGTAACCCATATATCAATAACTTTATTATATCTTTCTCCAGAAGTAACCAAACCAGATTGAAATTGATCTTGAATTTCAGACACTTCATTTTCAGCATTAGTAATGATTTTATTTTTCTCAACCGGTATGACCATATCATCAATACCAACTGAAGTACCTGATCGAGCAGCATAATCAAAACCTGTATACATAATTTGATCAGCAAATGTCACCGTATCTTGTAATCCTAATATACGATAACAAGTATTTAACATTATAGAAATTGATTTTTTTCCTAATACTTTATTCACCATAGAAAATGGTAAACCACGAGGAACAATTTTCCATAATATCGCTCTTCCTATTGTAGTCACAATAATATTAATATTTTCTTTAAATGTATTATCTTCTTGTTTAGAATATTCTGTAATTTTTACTTTTACTACAGCATGTATTTCAGCTATATTTAAATTATAAACACGTTCTGCTTCTTGAGGACTACATAAGATCATGCCTTCTCCTTTTGCATTTATTTTTTTACGTGTCATAAAATATAGTCCTAGTACAACATCTTGAGAAGGTACAATAATAGGATCTCCATTCGCAGGAGAAAGAATATTATTAGTAGACATCATCAATGCTCTTGCTTCTAATTGTGCTTCTGAAGTTAAAGGAACATGTACAGCCATTTGATCTCCATCAAAATCTGCATTATATGCAGCACATACTAATGGATGTAATTGTATAGCTTTACCTTCAATTAAAATAGGTTCAAAAGCTTGTATTCCTAATCTATGTAATGTAGGAGCTCTATTTAGTAAAACAGGATGTTCTTTAATGACTTCATCTAATACATCCCATACAACTGATTCTTCTCTTTCAACCATTTTTTTAGCTGCTTTAATGGTACTAGCTAAATTTCTTAATTCTAACTTTCCATAAATAAATGGTTTAAATAATTCTAATGCCATTTTTTTAGGTAATCCACATTGATTTAAACGCAAATAAGGACCTACAGTAATTACAGATCTTCCAGAATAATCAACTCGTTTTCCTAATAAATTTTGTCTAAAACGACCTTGTTTTCCTTTAATCATATCCGCTAAAGATTTTAAAGGTCTTTTATTGGATCCTGTAATAGCTCTTCCTCTTCTTCCATTATCTAATAATGCATCTACTGCTTCTTGTAACATTCTTTTTTCGTTACGAATAATAATATCAGGAGCAGATAAATCTAATAAACGACGTAATCTATTATTTCTGTTGATTACTCTTCTATATAAATCATTTAAATCAGAAGTTGCAAATCTACCACCATCTAAAGGTACTAATGGTCGTAAATCTGGAGGTAAAACAGGAAGTACAGTTAAAATCATCCATTCTGGTTTGTTATTTGAATAAGAAAAAGATTCAATCAATTTAATACGTTTAGTAATTTTTTTTCTTTTAGTTTCAGAATTACTACTACTTAATTCATTTCGTAATTGATCACATTCTTTAGTAATTTTAATATTTTTTAACAATAACTGAATTGCTTCTGCTCCCATTTTGGCAGTAAATTCATCTCCAAACTCTTCTACTGCTTCTAAATATTGATCTTCTGTAAGAATTTGATTTTTTTTTAAATTAGTTACACCTTCTTTAATTACAACATATGATTCAAAATATAAAACTCGTTCAATGTCTCTTAAAGGTATATCTAATAATAATCCAATTCTAGAAGGTAACGACTTTAAAAACCATATATGTGCTATTGGAGCAGATAATTCAATATGTCCCATTCGATCTCTACGAACTTTACTTTGAGTTACTTCAACTCCACATTTTTCACAAATCACACCTCTATGTTTTAATCTTTTGTATTTACCACATAAACATTCATAATCCTTAATTGGTCCAAAAATACGAGCACAAAATAAACCATCTCGTTCCGGTTTAAAAGTACGATAATTAATAGTTTCAGGCTTTTTTACTTCTCCAAATGACCAAGATCTAATTGTATCAGGTGAGGCTAAGGCTATTTTTATAGAATCAAATTCTTCATTTTTATTTTGTGTTTTTAAAAACTTTAGTAGTTCTTTCACAAATTGAGCTCTCTTAGAAGTGAAATACTTTAATCTATTCAATTAAGTTTTTATTTATAATAATATAATTTAAACTTATTTTATTCGTTTTCTAATTCAATATTTATTGCAAGAGATCGTATCTCTTTTAATAAAACATTAAATGATTCAGGCATTCCAGGTTCCATATGATAATTACCATCTACAATATTTTTATACATCTTTGTTCTTCCACTAACATCATCTGATTTGACAGTTAACATTTCTTGTAATGTATAAGAAGCTCCATAAGCTTCTAATGCCCATACTTCCATTTCTCCAAATCTCTGTCCTCCAAATTGAGCTTTCCCTCCTAAAGGTTGTTGCGTAATTAAACTATATGAACCTGTAGATCTAGCATGCATTTTATCATCTACTAAATGATTTAATTTAAGCATATACATATATCCTACAGTAACAGGTCTTTCAAATTTTTCTCCTGTTCTTCCATCAAATAAATCAATTTGTCCAGAAGTAGGTAAACCGGTTAATTTTAAAAAATCTTTAATTTCACTTTCTTGAGCTCCATCAAATACTGGTGTAGATATTGGCATTCCGCTCTTTAAATTTTCAGCTAATTGTATAATTTCTGTATCTGAAAATTTTGAAATATCTACTTTCTGACATATATTATTTCCAATATTGTAAGCTTTTTCTATAAAAGATCGAATATCATGTATTTTATTAACATTTTTTAATAATTTTTGTATTTTTTCTCCAATTCCTTTTGCAGCCATACCTAAATGTGTTTCTAATATTTGACCGATATTCATCCGTGAAGGAACTCCTAAAGGATTTAAAACAATATCAACAGGATTTCCTTGATTATCATAAGGCATATCTTCTACTGGATTAATTTTTGATACTACTCCTTTATTACCATGCCTTCCAGCCATTTTATCTCCTGGTTGAACATAACGTTTGACTGCAAGATACACTTTTACGATCTTTAAAACTCCTGGAGCAAGATCATCACCTTGAGTAATTTTCTTTTTTTGTATTTCTATTTTTTTTTTAAAATTTTTTTTTAAAATATTATACTGATGATTTAATTGTTTAATTTTTTTGATTTTAATTTTATTTTTTATTTTTATATTAACCCATTTATCACAAGAAATATTATTAATTTTTTCTATAGAAATATTTTCAGATAATAATATTTCTTTCATTCTATAAAAAAGACTTAATTCAAATATTTTTAATTCTTCTGTTAAATCTTTTTTTATTTTTTTCAGTTGCATTTTTTCAATTTCTAATGCTCTTTTATCTTTTTTAATACCATCTCTTGTAAATATTTGAACATCAATAACAGTTCCAGAAACTCCATTTGGAACTCGTAATGAAGAATCTTTGACATCAGAAGCTTTTTCACCAAAAATAGCTCTTAAAAGTTTTTCTTCAGGTGTTAATTGAGTTTCTCCTTTAGGAGTTACTTTTCCTATTAATATATCACCTCCAGAAACTTCAGCTCCAATATACACAATGCCTGATTCATCCAATTTAGATAAAGCAGATTCTCCTATATTAGGTATATCAGAAGTAATTTCTTCGGATCCTAATTTTGTATCACGAGAAATACATGATAATTCTTGTATATGTATAGTAGTAAATCTATCTTCTTGAACTACTTTTTCAGAAATAAGTATTGAATCTTCGAAATTGTATCCATTCCAAGGCATAAAAGCTACTCGCATATTTTGACCTAAAGCTAATTCTCCTAAATCAGTCGCTGGTCCATCCGCTATTACATCACCTTTATTTACTTCGTCATTTAAAATAACGCATGGATTTTGATTAATACAAGTATTTTGATTTGATCTAGTATATTTAGTTAAGTTATAAATATCAATTCCAGATTCTCCAGAACTAGTTTCTGTTTCATGAACTTTAATAACTATTCTAGAAGCATCTACAAATTGAATTATTCCACTTCTTTGTGCAATTACCGTAACACCAGAATCAATTGCTACAGAACGTTCCATTCCTGTTCCAACCAATGGTTTTTCAGTTTTTAATGTAGGAACAGCTTGTCTTTGCATATTTGCACCCATTAAAGCTCTATTTGCATCATCATGCTCAAGAAAAGGAATAAGAGAAGCCCCAACGGATACTATTTGCTGTGTTGATACATCCATATAATTAACTTTATATTTTCCAAATAAACCTGATTCTCCTTTATGTCTGCAGGTAATTAATTCATCTAATAAAAATCCTTCATGAGATAAATTAGTATTAGCTTGAGCTATAATATAACTACCTTCTTCTATAGCAGAAAGATAATTTATCTCTTTAGTCACTATTCCATTCTTTACTTTACGATATGGAGTTTCCAAAAATCCAAATTTATTAGTTCGCGCATAAACAGATAATGAATTGATTAATCCAATATTTGGTCCTTCAGGAGTTTCTATAGGACATACTCTTCCATAATGTGTTGGATGTACATCTCGAACTTCAAAACCAGCTCTTTCTCTGGTTAAACCTCCAACTCCTAAAGCAGAAATACGACGTTTATGTGTAATCTCTGATAAAGGATTATTTTGATCCATAAATTGAGATAATTGACTAGAATTAAAAAACTCTTTAATAGATGCGGATATCGGTTTAGCATTGATAACATCTTGAGGTATTAAGCTATCAATATCTCCAATAGATAATCGTTCTTTTACTGCTCGTTCTACACGAATCAATCCTATTCTAAACTGATTTTCAGTCATTTCTCCTACTGACCTAACTCTTCTATTACCTAAATGATCTATATCATCTACATCTCCTTTTCCATTACGTATATCAATTAATTTTTTAATAACATTGATAATATCTTTTTTATGTAAAACTCCTGTATTACCACAATTATATTGATTTAATGATCGATTAAATTTCATTCTACCAACAGGTGATAAATCATATCTTTCTTCATGAAAAAATAAATTTTCAAAAAGATTTTCTGATGCTTCTTTTGTAGGAGGTTCTCCAGGTCTCATCATTCTATAAATTTCTATCAAAGCTGTTGTTTTATCAATAGTAGAATCTATTTTTAAAGTTTCTGATATATAAGAACCTTGATCTATTGTATTAGTAAATATAGTTTCAATACTAGAAAATCCGCATGATATAATTTTTTGTATTGATTCAATTGATAATGCTGTATTAGAAGATACTATTAATTTGTTTGTATTAGGATCGAAATAATTTTTTGATACAACTTTATTAATTAAAAATTCAATTGGAACAATAATTTTTTTTATTTTATGTAATTTAATTTTTTGAATATTTTTATTAGTAATACGTGATCCTTTTTTTATATATATTATATTATTTGATTTAATATCGAATAATGCTGTTTCACCCTTAAATCTATCAGGAATAAAATCCATTTCAAATTCATTATTAAAAATATTAAATATTGTTTTTTCAAAAAAAATGTTTAATATTTCTTCATTATTATAATTTAAAGCTCTCAATATTACTGTAACTGGTAGTTTTCTTCTTCGATCAATTCGTACAAATACATGATCTTTGGGATCAAACTCAAAATCTAACCAAGAACCTCTATAAGGAATAACACGTGCATTATATAATATCTTTCCAGAAGAATGTGTTTTTCCTTTATCACTATCAAAAAAAACTCCCGGACTTCTATGTAACTGTGATACTACAACTCTTTCAGTTCCATTAATAATAAATGTTCCATTTTTAGTCATTAATGGAATTTCACCCATATACACTTCTTGCTCTTTAATATCCTTAACAATTAATTCAGAATTTTCTCGTTCATAAATAATTAATCTTAATGTAACACGTAAAGGAGCTGAATAAGTCATTCCTCGTATTTGACATTCTTGTACTTCAAATATTGTTGTCCCTAACCTGTAGTTAACATATTGTAATTCAGCATTTTCACTATAACTTTTGATTGGAAATATAGATTTAAAAGATGATTCTAAACCACTTACATCTTTATCATCTTTTATAATAAATTTTTTATAAGAATCAAGTTGAATGGAAAGTAGGTAAGGAATTTCTAATACTTGTACTCTTTTTCCAAAATCTTTACGTATTCTTTTTTTTTCTGTATAAGAGTAAACCATAGTTTCCTCATCTATATAATAAGTATATTGACAGTTTATTTGTTTACAAATAAACTTATACCATTATTAATATATTTTTTATAAATCATAAAAATTTTTATAGTTTACATGTATTTTAATTATTTTTATTTTTTTTTTTTTAAATTATAAAAAATAAATATTTAATTAATATAATAACTGGTGACTTTTTTATATTTAGAGCCACCAGAACTAATTAATAGGTTAAAAAAATAATTTTATTTATGTAATTTTATTTAATATCTACTTCTGCTCCAGTTTCTTCTAAAATTTTTTTCAAATTCATTGCATCTTCATTATTTATTTTTTCTTTTATAACTACAGGAGCAGATTCTACAAGATCTTTTGCTTCTTTTAAACCCAAATTAGTTGCACTTCGAACTGCTTTAATTACAGAAATTTTATTAGCACCAATTTTTTTTAATAAAACATCAAATTCTGTTTTTTCTTCTACAGTTTTTACACTTTGATTGTTTGTTGTATTCATAGACATAGCAGCAGATACATCAAATTTTTTTTCTATTTCAGAAATTAATTCCATGACATTCGAAATCGACATTTTTGATATAGAATTTACAATTTGTTCTTTTGTAAGAATAGACATGATTATATTTCCTAGAAGTAATCCATAAAAATTTTATATGAAAAATATTCTAATATTTTTGATAAAAAAAATTATTATTTTTTTTTTGTATTCTTTAGAAGAGATAAAACACGAAGTAATTTTCCTATTGAAGCTTCTTGTATTAAAAATATAAAACGTGATATTGCTTCTTTATAAGTAGGCATTACAGCAAGATTATCTATTTCTATCATTGAAAGAATTTTTCCTTCAAAAACAGCATTATTTATTTTTATACCATTATTATTTTTTTCAAATTTTTTTAATATTCTTACTGCACTTCCCGGATGATCTAAAGAAAAAGCAGTTAAAATAGGTCCTGTAATTTTTTTTTTTATACATTCAAAAGATGTTTTAGATAATGATCTTTTTAATAAAGTATTACGTACTACATGAATATTTACTTTATTTTCTCTTGCTTCCTTGCGTAAATTATTAATTGTATTAACTGAAGCTCCTTTAATTATTACAGTAGTTAAAGATAAAGCAGAATTAGCTATAAGATTAATTTTAGATATAATTTTTTCTTTATCTTGTTTTTTTAATATCATATTTAATAAATTCCTAATTTACACATACATTTATTTTGTAATGAAAATGTTTTATATTCAAAAATATTTAAAAATTAAAAAAAAAAAAAATAATTTTTTATTAAATTTAAAATATTATTTAAATTAAAATGTAATAATATAAAAAAATAAAAAATAATAAACATTTATTTAATACAAAAATTATTTAATACGAAATATTTTTCACGAATATAAAAATTACGATGTGTTTTTTTATTGTAAATTATTTTTATTTTTTCGTAAAGACAAAAAATATCTTATTTCTTGACAGAATTTAAACTATCTTGATCTAATATTATAGATATACCCATAGTTGAAGAAAAAATAATTTTTTTTAAAAAAATTCCTTTTGATTTACTAGGTTTATTTTTTCGTACAGAATCAATTAAAGCATATAAATTTTCTTGAATTTGTTTAATTGAAAATTTAGATTTTCCGATAGAACAATTTAATATTCCATTTTTATCATTTTTATATTGAATTAATCCACATTTTGCATTTTTTACTGCTTTATAAATATTTTTGGTAACAGTTCCTAATTTAGGATTAGGCATAATTCCACGTGGTCCTAAAAAGGATCCTAATGTACTTACTATTTTCATAGATTCAGGAGTAGCTATAATAACATCAAATATTTTTTTTTCTTTTTTAATCTTATTAGCTAAATCTTCTAACCCAATTGCATCTGCCTCTGCATTTTTAGCTTCTTCAATTTGTAAGATATCTCCAGTAAAAACTGCAACAGATATTTTTCTTCCTAAACCATGCGGTAATGTTATGGAACCTCTAACATTCTGATCAGATTTTTTGGGATCAATTCCTAAATGTAAAGATACATCAAAACTTTCATCAAATTTTGCAGTAGATGTTTTTTTTATAATGCTAATTGCTTCTAATAATGTATATTGTTTATTATATTTATGTTCTTTATGTAATTGTTTTATTCTTTTACTATTATTTTTTTTCATTATTCATATTCTCGATTTCTATCCCCATGGATCTTGCAGTACCTTTTATAGAAGAAATTATTTTTTTTAAGTTAGATCCTGTCATATCTGCTAATTTAATTTTTGCTATTTCCTGTAATTGCTTTTGTGTTACTGTTCCTATTTTTTTTTCTTTCGCATGACTAGATCCAGATTTTACATTAATTGCTTTTTTCAACAATATTGAAGCAGGAGTTGTTTTAGTAATAAATGTAAAACTTTTATCAGCATACACAGTAATAATAGTTGGAACAGGTAAACCTTTTTCTATATTTTTAGTATGTAAATTAAATTGTTTACAAAAATCCATAATATTCAAACCTTTCTGTCCTAAAGCCGGTCCTATAGGAGGACTAGGATTTGCATTTCCTGCGGATACCTGTAATTTAATAAAACCTGTTATTTTTTTTTTCATATTTTTTCCTAATATATTAATCTGTTAATAAAAAATTTTATTAATTTTTTTCTACTTGTGAAAAATCTAATTCTACAGGAGTAGAACGTCCAAATATAGAAACAGAAACAGTTAACCTGTTTTTTTCATAATCAATAGATTCTACTACTCCGTGAAAATCTGAAAAAGGACCATCGTTAACACGAACTACTTCCCCAGGATCAAATAAGGTTTTTGGTCTTGGTTTATTTTCTGATTTTTTCAACCTATTCATAATATCATTTACTTCTTTCTCACTTAAAGGAGAAGGTTTATCAGATGTACCTCCTATAAAACTCATTACATGTGGTATATTTCGAATTAAATGCCAATTTTCATTATTCATAATCATATTTATCAAAATATAACCTGGAAAAAATTTTTGTTCACTTTTTTTTCTTTGTCCTTTTTTAATTTCAATTACTTCTTCAGCTGGTACCATGACTTCACCAAAAATTTCTTCCATATTATTTTTTTTTATATATTCTCGTATTGATTCAGCAATACGACTTTCAAAACCAGAAAATGCTTGTAATACATACCATTTTTTTTTTTTTACCATATATTTTATATCCTTAGTTTTATTATATAAGATATAATATTAAATATTATACGATCTAATATCCATAGTATCATTGAAGCAATAATTATCATAAAAATTACTACTATAGTAGTTTGAAAAGTATATTTATGATTAGGAAAAACAACTTTTTTACTTTCGTATTTTATTTCTTGCAAAAAACTTAAAAATCTTATTCCTAAATTTGTTAAAGAAAATATATAAACTATAAAAATAATCAAAATAATATTGCACATATTTCTATATAAATTATTTTTTATATAAAAATAAGAAAAAAAAGTTAACGCTATTAAATAAATAATGTAATTTTTTTTATTGAAAAAAAAATCAAAATATTTTTTTTTAAATTTATTTTTTTTCTTCATATTTTTCTCTTTAAAATTTTTATACAGATTTAAAAATTTTTATATACATAAATTAAATATACAAAAAATAAAAAATGGTATTATATTTTTATATTTTATATAATATTTAATTGAATATTTCAAAAATAAGTATTTTTTTTAAATTAAAAATATTATTTTAACATTTGTAAAAAATAATATTTTAAAAAAATTTTAAATAAATTATTTTTAATAATGAGTATTATTATTTCAATCATATATTATATATTATAATAATAAATTTAGGAAATATTACGAAATGAACATTTAATGAAAATAATATTAATTATATATTTACATAGTAATAAATATTTTTTTTATAAATGTCGAATATACAAGGATTGTATTAGAATTGATCTAAAAAATTAAAAATTTTTATATAAATATTTTATTTGCTGATACCCAGATTTGAACTGGGGACCTCACCCTTACCAAGGGTGTGCTCTAACCTTCTGAGCCATATCAGCTTTATTTAATAAATATTAATAATATTATAAAATTTTATTTATTAAATACAATTAATTTTTTAGCGGACAGCGGGAATCGAACCCGCATTATTAGCTTGGAAGGCTAAAGTAATAACCATTATACGATGTCCGCGTAAAAAAAATAAATCGTATAATTTTTTGGTGGGAGAAGGATTCGAACCTTCGAAGTCAATGACGGCAGATTTACAGTCTGCTCCCTTTAGCCACTCGGGAATCCCACCATATATTTTTATATTGAATTTTTGCCGGTTACCGGAATCGAACTGGTGACCTACTGATTACAAGTCAGTTGCTCTGCCTGCTGAGCTAAACCGGCATTTATTTTTTTTAAATTTACATTATATATATTTAAAATTTTATTTTTTAAGATTATACTATATTTTATATTTTTTCAAGAAAAGTTTAATACTTTATTTAAAATGATTTATTTTTTTTAGAATTAAAAATCACAAAAATAAAAATTATCACAATATTTTAAATAATATTTTATTTTTCATAAAAAATAATTTTAAAAAAATATTTATTTATATGAAAGTAAAAAATAATTAAAATCATAAAATATATTAAATTTCAAAATAATAAAATTATATTTTTTAATTTTACATACTATTTTTATATATTCATTTCATTTCAATATAATTTAATAAATAAATAAATTAAAAATTTAATTAACATATTTATCAAAATAACAAAAATAATATGCATATACATTATTTAATAATAGTATTTTCAAAATTTTTTTAAGCTAATTTTTATAAATAAATAAAATTTTTATTTAAAATATAAAAATATATAATCTATAAAATAATTATCTAATATAAATTAAGGAAAATTTTTGTGATTAAAAATAATATAATAAAATTAAAAAAACCGATTGATAAAAAAAAAATTCATTTTTCTTTTGAATTTTTTCCTCCTAAAGATAAAAAAGATGATTTTCAATTAAATAACACTGCTTTCCAATTGTCACAATTAAAACCTAATTTTTTTTCTGTCACACATGGTGCTAATAACGGAGAAACAAATAGAACTTACAATGTAGTTAAAACATTACAAACAAATACTAAAATAATCACAGCTGCTCATTTAACATGTATTAACTATTCCAAAAATACATTAAAAAAAATAGCAAGAAAATATTGGAAAAATGGTATTACTAGAATTGTTGCATTACGAGGCGATATACCTAATAATAATATAAAACCCAACATTTATGCATTAAATTTAGTTAAATTATTAAAAAAAATAGCTAACTTTGATATTTCAGTTGCCGCATATCCTGAAGTACATCCAGAAGCTATTAATGCACAAGAAGATTTAATATATTTAAAAAAAAAAATGGAAGCTGGCGCAAATAGAGCTATTACTCAATTTTTTTTTGATACAAATAAATATTTAAAATTTAGAGATAAATGTGAAAAAATAGGTATCAAAAAAGAAATTATACCTGGTATATTACCAGTTTCTAATTCTATTCAACTATATAAATTTTCTCAATTAACCAATGTACATATTCCTAAATTTATACATAATTTATTTCAAAACCAAAAAAATCCTGAAACTGGAAAAATAACTGGTGCAATTTTAGCTACTGATATGATTAATAAATTAAAAAAAGAAGGAGTACAAAAATTTCATTTTTATACATTAAATAAATCAGACATTATTTATAATATTTGTAAAATTATAAAGTACTATGAATAATTTTTTTATAATTAAAAATTAATATATTAAATAAATATATCGAAAAATAATAATTTATAATTAATAAATTTATAATAAATCGATATTTAAAAAACTTTTTATATAAAAAATATATTAAAAAAAATGGGAAAATAAAAAATAATATGAAAACTGTAGTATTAGCATATTCTGGAGGTCTAGACACTTCAGTAATCATACCTTGGATTAAAGAAAAATATCAATTAGAAGTAATTGCTTTTGTCGCAAACATAGGACAAAAAAATCAAGATTTTTCAAAAGTAAAAGAAAACGCATTAAAATCTGGAGCTAAAGAATGTATTGTTGTAGATTTACAAGAAAAATTTGTTAAAAAATATATATATCCTTTACTACAAATAGGATCTATGTATGAAAATAATTATTTGTTAGGAACAGCAATATCAAGACCTATTATAGCTAAAACACAAACTGAAATAGCTTTAAAAAAAGGAGCCTTTGCATTATGCCATGGAGCAACAGGAAAAGGAAATGATCAAGTGCGATTTGAAAGTGCATATGCAGCGCTTGCTCCAAATTTACAAATAATTGCACCTTGGAGAATTTGGAACTTTAATTCTAGACAAGATTTATTACAATATATTCATAAAAAAAATATCTCAATAGAAGTAACCTTAGAGAAAATGTATAGTAGAGATGAAAATATTTTTCATTTATCTACTGAAGGTGGAGTTTTAGAAAATCCATGGAATGCATCTAAACCAGATTGTTGGGAATGGATAAATGAATTAAACAATACACCTGATAAACCTGAAGAAATAACATTACATATCAATCAAGGAATAATTACTCATATTAATGAAAAAAAAGTATCTATACTTCAATCCTTATCAATATTAAATAAAATAGGTTCCAAACATGGAATTGGTCGTATTGATATAGTAGAAAATAGATTAATAGGAATAAAATCTAGAGGTTGTTACGAAACACCAGGTGGAACAATAATATACACAGTTTTACGAGAATTAGAACAACTAGTATTAGATAAAGAAAGCACAAAATGGAAAAAACAAATTTCGTTAGAAATGGCATACGTAATATATGAAGGACGTTGGTTTACTCCTATTCGTATTTCATTACAAAATGCAATAAGTATATATAAAAAATTACTGACAGGAATTGTTGTTCTAAATTTATATAAAGGTAATATTATTGTTTTAAAAAAACAATCATGTAATTCATTATATTCACAAGAATATGCTACTTTTGAAAAAGATAAAATTTATAACCATTCTGACGCTTCAGGATTTATTAAATTATTTTCCTTATCATCAAAAATTAGAGCATTATATAAAAAATAAAAATTTAATTAATATATTAAAAATATTATAATACAAAGAATATTAATAGAGGTTTTTATGTCACTATGGGGTGGTAGATTTAAAAAAAATATCAATCAAGATTTTGAAAAATTTAATAAATCTTTACATATCGATTATATTTTAATAAAAGAAGATATCATAACTTCTATAGCTTGGTCTAAATCATTATTACAAGCAAAAATTATTTCACATCAAGAACAAATAAAAATAGAAGAAGAATTAAATAAATTGCTTGTCATTACCAATAAAAATCCTAAAAAAATACTATGTAGTAAAGAAGAAGATATACATTCATGGGTAGAAAATCGTTTAGTTGAAAATATAGGACCAGTAGGAAAAAAAATTCATACTGGTAGAAGTAGAAACGATCAAATAACTACAGATCTTAAAATATGGTGTAAAAAAAATATAAAAAAAATATATTGTTCAATTATACAATTTCAAGAAAAATTAGTTAAAATAGCAGAAAAAAATTCTAATACTATCATGTCTGGTTATACTCATTTACAAAGAGCTCAACCAATTATTTTTGGTCATTGGTGTTTAGCATATTATGAAATGATGCAACGTGATAAAAGCAGATTACAAGATTCTTTTAGTCGATTAAATACTTGTCCTTTAGGATCAGGAGCTCTTGCTGGAAATAGTTGGAATATAGATAGAATGACATTATCAAAAAATTTAAATTTTTTAGAACCTACAAAAAATAGTTTAGATAGTGTTTCAGACAGAGACTATGTAATAGATATTGTATCTGCTGCATCTATTAGTATGTTGCATTTATCTCGATTTGCAGAAGATCTTATTTTCTTTTCTTCTGGAGAATCCAAATTTATTGAATTAGACGATGAAATATCTTCAGGATCATCTCTTATGCCTCAAAAAAAAAATCCGGATATATTAGAAATAATTCGATCAAAATGCGGAAAAATATATGGATTATTAATAAATATATTAGTAATATTTAAAGGTTTACCTTTATCTTATAATAAAGATATGCAAGAAGATAAAGAAATTTTATTTAATACCATTCATACTTGGAATAGTTGTATTAAAATGTCTTCTTTAACAATTAAAAAAATTAAAATAAATAAAAAAAAATGTTTATTAGCATCTAAATCTGATTATTCTAATGCAACAGAACTAGCTAATTATTTAGTTACAAAAGGAATTCCTTTCAGAGAATCTCACAATATTACTGGAAATATTGTATTATATGCAATAAAAAATCGATCTTCTCTAGAGAATTTAAAAATTTCTGATTTTAAAAAATATCATTCATTAATTGAAAATGATGTTTATGATTTTCTTAAAATAGAAAAAATAATAGAAAAATATAATTCTTATGGAGGAACTTCAATAAATCAAGTAAAAAAATCTATAAAACAAGCAAAAAAAGAAATTTTAAAATCAAAAAAATTAAAATTCACATAAAAAATTTAATTATTTAAACAAATTTAAATTTATATAGAATATAAAAAAATGTGTATTTCATTTTTTTAATGAATTATATTTTAAAAAATTAAAATTTAATATATTAATTACAATTTTATTTTTGATATTTTTATTAATTATTTGTTAGGAGAATGAAGTGATTGCTAAAAAAGTACATAACATATGGAAAATAATAAACAAAGAAGTTCAAATGAATTTTAAAAAAGAAAAAGAACTAAAAAATTTTTATAAAAAAAATATATTTGAACATCAAAATATTTTTCAATCATTAGTACATATACTAGCTATTAAATTACAAACACCGACAATAAATTATAAGAATATTAAAAATATAATATTTTCATTAAAAAAATATCATGCAAATTTTCAAAAATCTATACAAAAAGATTTAATACAAATATTTAAAAAAGATCCTGTAGTAAAAAATTTTTATATCCCTTTTTTATATTTTAAAGGATTCCATGCATTACAAGCATATCGAATTAGTCATTATTTATGGAAAGAAAATAGAAAATCCTTAGCATTGTTTTTACAAAATCAAATTTCTATAATTTTTTCTGTTGATATTCATCCTGCGGCTAAAATAGGAAATGGAATTATATTAGATCATGCTACCGGAATTGTAATTGGAGAAACTGCTATTGTGGAAGATAATGTTTCTATATTTCATTCTGTAACTTTAGGAGGTAAAAAATATATTTTAGGAGATCGTCACCCTAAAATTAGACAAGGTGTAATAATAGGAGCTGGTGCAAAAATAATAGGAAATATAGAAATTGGTTTTATGTCTAAAATCGGTGCTGGTTCAGTAGTATTAACTGGAATTCCTCCTTTTTCTATAGCAGTTGGAGTACCTGCAAAAATTATACGAAAAAAATAAAAAATATATATATATAAAAAATAATTTAATAATATCAATTATTAAAAAATTTTTTCATATATAAATTTTTATACATTAAACTAAAAATATTAAATAATTAAACACCCTTCTATTTTTTTTAGAAGAATTATAAATATAAAAAAAACAGAAGGGATAAATCGATAATTTTAAATATTAAAAATTTTTATTATAATTAATCATCTAAAAAACTTTTTAATACTTCTGAACGACTAGGATGTCGCAATTTTCTAAGTGCTTTTGCTTCGATTTGTCGAATACGTTCTCTCGTAACATCAAATTGCTTTCCTACTTCTTCTAAAGTATGATCAGTATTCATATCAATTCCAAAACGCATTCGCAATACTTTAGCTTCTCGAGCGGTTAAACCTGATAAAACTTCATTTGTAGCTGATCGTAAACTTTCAGAAGTAGCAGAATCTAAAGGAAGTTCAAGAGAAGTGTCTTCTATAAAATCACCTAAATGCGATTCTTCATCATCTCCAATTGGAGTTTCCATTGATATAGGTTCTTTTGCAATTTTTAATACTTTGCGTATTTTTTCTTCCGAGATTAACATTTTTTGTGCAAGTTCTTCTGGAGTAGGTTCTCTACCAATTTCCTGTAATATTTGACGAGAAATTCGATTTAACTTGTTAATTGTTTCAATCATATGAACTGGAATTCTAATTGTTCTAGCTTGATCAGCAATGGAACGAGTAATAGCTTGTCTAATCCACCAAGTCGCATAAGTAGAAAATTTATAACCTCTTCGATATTCAAATTTATCTACAGCTTTCATTAAACCTATATTTCCTTCTTGTATTAAATCCAAAAACTGCAAACCACGATTTGTATATTTTTTAGCAATAGATATCACTAACCTTAAATTTGCTTCAACCATTTCTTTTTTTGCTCTACGAGCTTTTGCTTCTCCTATAAATATTCTTCTATTAATATCTTTAATTTGTTCAATAGTTAATCCTGTATATTTTTCTATTTTATGCAATTTATCTATTTGTTTTTCAATTTTTTTTTTGTATTTCAAAAGTTTTTCAGACCAATTTTTTTTCATTGCAATAGATATATACAACCATTTCGTATTTTTTCTTTTTATAAAAAATTTTAAAAAAATTTTTTTTGGCATTTTACAATCTTCTACACAAATATTAAAAATATTTCTTTCTATTTTTCTAATTTTTTCAATAATTAACCTCATATTATTAATTATATAATCAAATTGTTTAGGAACTAATCTAAATTGTTTGAATATTTTAGACAATTTCTTTATAGCTTGAATAGAATCAATATGATTTCTTTTTTTCGTTAAAATAATTTTTTGTGTAATAAAATACTGATTTTTTAAACATAAAAATTTTTCTTTTGCAATTATAGGATCGATACTATTATCTTCTTCATTATTATTATCAACGTCTGATAAATCTTCATCATTTTTTTTATTTTCTTCTAATAAAATAGAATTATTAGATAAAGGGTATAACATTTCTTTTATATTAGAATCTACAAAACCAATAATAATTTCAGATAATCGTATTTCATTTAATTCTACTTTTTTATATTGTTCTAAAAGATATATTATAGCTTCAGGGTACTCTGCAACAGAAGATTGAACTTGATTAATACCTTCTTCAATTCTTTTTGCTATATTAATTTCTCCTTCTCTGGTCAATAATTCTACACTACCCATTTCACGCATGTACATTCGTACAGGATCTGTTGTTCTACCTAAATCAGATTCTACAGTAGATAATACTTGTGTAGCTACTTCAATAGGATCATCATCAGTATTCGTGATTTTATCATTTTCATTTAGTATTAAATCATCAGGATTAGGAGGTCTTTCTACTACTTGTATGCCCATATCATTAATCATTTGAATAATATCTTCTATCTGTTCTGAATCTATAACACTTTCTGGTAAATGATCGTTAACTTCAGAATAAGTTAAATATCCTTGTTCTTTACCTTGTATTACAAGTAGTTTTAATTGAGATTGCGAGTTTTGTTCCATAAATACAGTATCCACCCACATTTTTACATGAATTAAATATTAAATTAAATAATTTAAAAAAAATTTTATTATTTTATATAAAAATTTTTAAAAATATCACAAATTTATTTTTAAAAAAAATATAAAAATCTATATTTTGGATAATTCTTTATTTATTTCCCATAATTTAATTTTTTCATTTTTATTTAATCCTTGAGAACGTTCTTTAAAAATTAAATTTTCATATGTATGTTCTAATATTATTTTTTTTAAATTTTTTACCGAATCTATAAAAACATATTTTTTTTTCTTTTCATCTATCATATGATTCCATTTTGCAATTTTTTTTACAACATTAAATTGATTGGATTTTCTATAATATTCAATTAATTGAGCAGTATTCATTATGGAATAATTTATACATATTTTAACTAAATTTAAAAAAAAATATAATCCTGGTATTTTTATAGTATGTTTTATATCTGGAATATGAGATATTAATTTTACAAAAATAGGATTTTGTATTAATAGTCCAATTAAAAAACGCATTGTTGTATTTCTTAATTTATTTGTTTTTTTTAAAAAAATATTATTTTTTTTAATATTGATTCGTTTATCTAAATAATAAGATTCTAAAATTCCTATTTTTTCTCCTAAATATTTTTTTAAAAGATTTTTAGTTGTTTTACTAGGAATTTGAGAAATCAAAGGTAATGCTTTCACAATTAATTTACTTCTTTCATCGATACAAGTTAAATTAATATCTTTTAAAAGAATATAAAACAAAAATTTTGACAATGGAGTAGCATTTACAATTAATTTTTCAAAATATTTTTTTCCTTTTTTATGAATAATACTATCAGGATCTTCTCCTTTTGGTAAAAAAATAAATTTTACTGTTTTACCATCAACAATATAAGGTAAAGTCATTTTTAACGACCTCCATGATGCTATATTTCCAGCATGATCTCCATCATAACAATAGATTACATTATCTGTTTCTCTAAATAACATTTGAATATGATATATAGAAATAAAAGATCCTAAGGTAGATACAACATAACGAATATTGAATTCTGATAAAGTAAGAACATCAATATATCCTTCAACTACTAGTAACCAAGGAATATTTTTATATTTTTTTTTAATTTCGTATAAACCATATAAAATTTTTTTTTTATTAAATAATATTGTATCAGGAGAATTAATATATTTTGGATTAACATTTGTTAATCTTCTACCTCCAAAACCAATAACTCGACCTATTGAATCTCTTATAGGAAAAGTAATTCTTTTACTAAAACGATCAAAAAAATTTTCTTTTTTTTGAATCAATACACCAGATTTTATAAAATAACTAATTTTTTTTTTATCTGATAAAATTAATTTTTTTTTAAAATTTTCTGAATAATTATCTGAATATCCAATAGCATATCTATTAATGGTATCTTCTGTAATACCTCTTTTTTTTAAATAAATTAAAGAAAAATTATATTTTTGAAAAAATAAATTTTTACTGTATATTACAGATATTTTATTCAATAATTGATATAAATGAATTTTTTTATCATATTTTTTTTTGGCGGTATTAAAAAATTTAAAATAAGTATCTATTACACCGTTAATATTAGACAATTCTTCTATTGTATCTAAAAATTTTAAATTATTAAAATTCATTAAAAAATCAATTACATTACCATGTGCAGTACATCCAAAACAATAATAAAATTGTTTTTTTTCATTTACAGTAAAAGATGGTGTTTTTTCATGATGAAAAGGACAACAAGATAAATAATTATTTCCTTTTTTTGTTAAATGAATATAATTATTAATTAAATCAACAATATTTGTTTTATGTAATAACTCATTAATAAATTCTTGTGGTATTTTTCCTGTCATATACCTGATTCATGTTCATGAAAAAATTAATTAAGACCGAACTGCTAAAAATATAGATCGGTCATTTATATATAAAATTGTTATATTTTAAAAATAATATAAATTAATATAGACGTGTTCTTTTAGAATAATCTCTAGAAATTTTTTTTGCTAATCTTTTAATTGCAGAAGCTTTAGCTCTTTTTCTTTCCGTAGTTGGTTTCTCATAAAATTCTCTCCTACGAATTTCAGCTAAAATTCCTGCTTTTTCACATGCTCGTTTAAATCTTCGCAAAGCAACATCAAAAGGTTCATTTTCTCTAACTTGAATAATAGGCATTATAAAACAGTTCCTTTTGTAAATTTATAAAAATTTTATTAGAATATATACTTTATATATTTTAATATATATTTAATAAAACACATAATATTATATAAAAAAATTAAATTTTTTTATATAAAAACAATATATTTATATTTATTTTAAATTTAGGTTAAAAAAATGCAAGTATTAGGTATTGAAACTTCCTGTGATGAAACAGGAGTAGCAATCTATCATAAAAATCTTGGTCTATTATCCAATCAATTACATTCTCAATCTTACTTACATGATAATTATGGAGGAATAGTACCAGAATTAGCTGCTAGAAATCATGTAATAAAAATAATACCATTAATTAAACAATCTTTAAAAGAATCTAAAATTAAACTATCCGAATTAAATGGAATCGCATATACTGCTGGACCTGGTTTATCAAGTTCATTATTAGTTGGAGCAGGGATAGGAAGTGCTTTATCATTTGCATTAAATATTCCCAATATATTAGTTCATCATATGGAAGCTCATTTACTTTCTTTTGCGATCAATACAAAAAAAAATATTTCACATTTTTTTCCGTTTCTTGCATTATTAGTTTCTGGAGGTCATACCCAATTAATATATGCTAAAAATTTAGGAGAATATACTATTTTAGGAGAAACAGTAGATGATGCAGCTGGTGAAGTAATTGATAAAATAGCAAAATTACTAAAAACCAATATACCTGGAGGTTTAGGTTTATATAAATTAGCACAAACAGGAAACCCAAATAAATTTAATTTTCCAAGACCTATGACTAAAACAACAGGATTAAATTTTAGTTTTTCTGGATTAAAAACTGCTGTGAAAAATACTATTAAAAAAATGAATAATAAAACAGATGCAAAAAACATAGCTGCTTCTTTTCAAGAAGCTATTATTGATACATTAATTATAAAATGTATTAGAGCTATTAAAATAACAAATTTAAAAAAAATTATTATTTCTGGAGGAGTAAGTTCAAATATTTTATTAAGAAATAAAATTAATAAAGTAATGAAAAATATAGGTGTAAAATCTTATTTTACAGATATAAATTTTTGTACTGATAATGCTGCTATGATTGCATATACTGGATTATTAAGATTAAAAGGAGGATTTTTTTCTTCCGCTAAAACAAAAATTTTACCTAAATGGAAAATATCTGATTTAAAAAAAATTAAAATATAATTTTAAAATTATTTTATTATATATTTTATTTTAATAAAAATAAATATTTTATTATATTTTTAATACAAAATATAATCTAAATAAAAATGAATTTTTTATACAATAAATAAAAATACTATTTTTTAATGTAAAAATATAAAAATTTTTTATAAAAAATTTATTTAATTAATTTTAAATATTAAAAAACAATTTAATATATAAATTTAATATTATATAATACATTATAAAAATTTTTTATTAAATATATAAAACAATAAATATGAATATATTAATAATATTATTTTTTTATATTAAAAATATATAATTTATTGATATCAATAAATTATATAAAAAATTTATTTTATATATCATTGTTAATTTTTTAATTCTCTTTTAAAATTATCAAATATATATATTGATTTTTTATAAATATTTATTACAATACTTTTTTTTAAAATTAATATTTTATAAAAATATTTAACAGGAAAGTGTAATTGAAAATTTATTTGGTAGGTGGTGCAGTTCGAAATAGTATTTTAAATTTACCTATTACAGATAAAGATTGGGTTGTCGTTGGAGGATATCCAGATTTTTTTTTAAAAAATAATTTTAAACAAGTAGGAAAATCTTTTCCTGTTTTTTTACATCCCCAAACCAATGAAGAATATGCATTAGCTCGAAAAGAAAAAAAAATAGGTGTAGGATATACTGGTTTTAAAATAGAATATAATTCTAATATTACACTAAAAGAAGATTTATCTAGAAGAGATTTAACTATTAATGCTATTGCTCAAGATAAAAAAGGAAATTATATTGATCCTTTCAATGGAATAAAAGATCTGAAAAATGGATTTATTCGACATATTTCTCATTCTTTTCAAGAAGATCCATTACGCATTTTAAGAGTAGCAAGATTTTCTGCAGAATTTTCACATATAGGTTTTACAGTTGCACCAGACACTATGCGTTTAATGATAAATATGGTAAAAAAAAAAGAAATACTTTATTTAGAACCTTTTAGAATATGGAAAGAAATAGAAAAAGCTATGAAAACAAAACATCCTCATGTTTTTTTTCATACTTTAGAAAGTTGTTCAGCTTTACCTTATTTATTTCCAGAATTAAATCAATTATGGAAGTTAAGTGTATCAAATTTAATTCTTTTAAACAGATTTTCCCTAAATAAAATATTATTATTTGGTTTATCTAAAATATCTCAAAAAACAAAAAGAATAGATCTACGTATTGCTTATTTATTTCTTGTTTTAAATATTTCACAAGATAATTTTGTTACAATAATAAATAAATTAAAAAATAAAAAATTTGAATTTATTTTAATTAAAAATTTTTTAAATCGAATTAAAACTCCTTTATATATCAAAAATTTAGTTCTTCATATTGTACGATATAAATACTTCTTAATAAATATAAAATTTCAATCTTCTCAATCTATAATCAATATGTTTTATTCTATAGATGCTTGGAGAAAACCAAAAATAATATCTCTATTATCAATTTTGATAAATTACTACTATAAAAATATATTTTGTCATTATGAAAAAAATAAATTATATTACCCTGGTAATTTTTTAAAAAATTCTTTTGATATTGCAAAATCTATTCCAATACATCCTATTTTAAATAAAAATTTTAAAGGAATTGAAATCAGAAAAGAATTAAACCGACAAAGAATAAAAAAAATAGAACAATGGAGAAATTTATAAAAAAATTTTATTAAAATTTTTATAATTTTATAAACATGAAAAATAATAAAACTATCTGAATGAAATAATATTCATATAAATATATATAATATTAATATGTTATAAAAACGACACCATAATTTTGTGTCGTTTTTAATATAAAAATATGTTTTTATACTTATAAAAATAATATTACATAGTAGCTAACATAATAGGAGTTTTACCAGCAACTACTAAACCGGACATTTTTTTTAATATTTTTATTTTTTCCATATTGGAAATAACAACAGGTGTAATGATAGATTTAGCATTTTTTATCAAAAAATCTAAATCAACAGTAATAATTACATCTCCCTTTTTTACTTTTCCTGTATGTTGAATAATTTTTTTAAATCCTTTTCCTTTTAAATTTACAGTATCAATGCCAAAATGAACAAAAATTTCAATACCATGAATTGATTTCATGGAAAAAGCATGCAATGTATCAAATATTTTAGAAATATTTCCATCTATAGGAGCTACAATTTTATTATCAGAAGGTTTAATTGATATTCCATCCCCTACTATTTTTTCTGAAAAAACTGAATCTGGTACTTTTTCAATATTAATAAGTTCTCCAGAAATAGGGGATACAATTTCTATTTCTTGAAAATATTTTTCTTTTTTTGATTTAAAAAAATTAGAAAATAAACTCATATTTTAATCCTGAATATCAATTTCAAATTAATAAAAAATTAAATTAATTTAATTTTTTAATATATTATAATAAAATTTTTAAATATCGTTTTTGAGAACATGAATTAATTCTTGTACAGTAGATTGAGATAATGCTCTTTTTGCTAATTTTTGAGCTTGTGTAAAATTACTATTTATTATTATATCTTTTATAATTGGAATACAAGAAGAACTCATACTAAATTCATCTATTCCCATACCTAATAGTAATAAAGTAGCTTTTTCATCAGAAGCTAACTCTCCGCAAATTCCAGTCCATTTACCTTCCATGTGTGATGCATCTATTACTTTTTTCATCAATCGTAATACAGAAGGACTCATTGGATTATATAAGTTCGAAATCAAATCATTACCTCTATCAACAGCTAATGTGTACTGGGTTAAATCATTACTACCAATACTAAAAAAATCTACTTCTTTAGACAAATGATCAGAAATCATTGCAGCAGCTGGAGTTTCTATCATTATACCAATTTTAATAAATTCATCAAACTTTTGATTTTCATCTTTTAAATTATTTTTTATTTTTATTATTTCATTTTTTAATTTTCTTACTTCTTCTACTGATATAATCATAGGAAACATTATACGCAATTTTCCAAAATATGAAGCTCTTAAAATTGCTCGAATTTGTGTGTTTAATATTTCTTTTTTTAACATTGATACACGAATTGCCCTACATCCTAAAAAAGGATTTTCTTCTTTTGGTAAATCTATATAGGATAAATTTTTATCTCCTCCTACATCCATTGTACGAATAATTACAGGTTTATTTTGCATTTCAATAGCTACTTTTTTATAAGCTTCAAATTGTTCATCTTCAGAAGGAAAATTATTTCTTTCCATAAACAAAAATTCTGTTCGATACAAACCTATGCATTTTGCTCCATATTTTTTAGCATTTTGAACATCATTAGGACTACCAATATTTGATCCAAGTTCTATTTTATGTCCGTCTAAAGTAACTGCGGAAATATTTTTAATTTTTTTTAATTTCTGTTTATTTTGTAAAAAATTTTTTTTTATTATCTTTTTTTCTTTAATAATATTTATAGAAGGATTAATAAAAATTTCATTGTTAATACTATCTAAAATGATAAAATCATTATTTTTAATATTTTTAGTTATTTTTGATACTCCCACAATTGCTGGTAATTCAAGTGAACGAGCAATAATAGAAGTATGTGATGTTTTACCACCTTGTTCAGTAATAAATCCTAATATTTTTTTTAAATTCATTTGAGCTGTTTCAGAAGGAGTTAAATCTTTTGCAATTAAAATAACTGGTTCTTGTATATTATTTAAATCAACAATATTAATATTTAAAATATTTTTTATTAATCTATTTCCTATATCTTGTATATCTATTATTCTATTTTTTAAATATTCATTTTCTATTTTACTAATCGATTTAATCTGATTTTCTATAAAAATAGAAACTGATTTATCAGATGAATATAAATTATTTTTAATCAAAGAAATAATCTCTTCTTCAAAATCTTCATCTTCAAGCAACATAATATGTCCTTCAAATATTTCTTTTTGTTCTTTTTTTAAATTATAAGAAGAGTTTTCTTTAATTACTTTGATTTGCTGAATAGATTTTTTTCTAGATTGTATGAATTTTTTTATTTCTTGAATAACATCTTTTTTTGATATTAATTTATCATTAATAGATATTTTTTTTTCATTTAATAATAATGTTTTTCCAAATACAACTCCTGGAGATACTGAAATACCTGAAATCATAACAGTTCCTTTTTAATTATTTTTAAAATTTTTTATAAATTGATAATTAAACATGAAGGGAATTAATCACTTTTTAAAAATACTTTACTTTTACATGAAAATTTTTTTATATTAAAATAATTTATATATAAAATTCTATTAATAGATTAAAAAATATTTTTAATTATTTTAGAAATACTTTCCATAGCTTTTTTTTCATCATTTCCATGAATAGATAAAATAACTGTAGTACCTTTTGTTAAACCTAAAGTTTGTAATTTAAATAAACTTTTTGCATTTACTGTATTTTTTTCTAACGTTATAGTAATATCTGATTTAAACTTTTTAGCTTCTTTAACAAAAACTGCTGCTGGTCGAATATGTAAACCATTTTCTGCTGTAATAACAATTTTTTTAGAAATCATCGATGTAATATTGTCCTTATTGATATTAATATAAAAGTATTGATATACTTATATTTTAAAATTAATTATGATATTTTATTGTTTTCAAGAAATAATGCAGTACTTAAATAACGCTCCCCAGAAGAAGGTAAGATAACAACAATTTTCTTATTATAAAATTTTTTATTTTTTTGAATTTTTAATGCTGCTGCTACTGCTGCTCCCGATGATATTCCAGATAAAATTCCTTCCTGTAACATTATTCTTTTTGCCATATCAATAGCTTCTTGATCAGAAATTTTTACTATTTGATCAACTAAATTTAAATCTAAATTTTTAGGTATAAATCCAGCTCCAATTCCTTGAATTTGATGTCTTCCTGATTTGATTTTTTTCCCAGATAAAAATTGACTGATTACTGGAGAAGATTTTGGTTCAACTCCTACACTAATAAAAGAATTAATTTTTTTATCTTTTTTAAAATACTGACTGATTCCTGTAATTGTACCACCTGTACCAATTCCTGCTACTAATACATCTATTTCTCCATTAGTGTCTTTCCATATTTCAGGTCCGGTAGTTTTTCTGTGTATTTCTGGATTTGCAGGATTATCAAATTGTTGTAACATAAGATATTTATTTGGATTAGAAGCAACGATTGAATGAGCAAGATTTATTGCTCCAGTCATACCTTCACTTCCTGCTGTTAACTTTAATTCAACCCCTAAAGCAAGTAATAATTTTTTTCGTTCTATAGACATTGAATCTGGCATAGTAATAATTATCTTATAATTTCTAGATGCTGCAACATGAGCTAATGAAATTCCTGTATTACCACTTGTTGCTTCAATTAAAGTTGTTTTTTTTGTTAATAATCCTAATTTTTCTGCATTCCAGATCATATTTGCCCCAATACGACATTTTACGCTAAAACCAGGATTACGAGATTCAATTTTTACAAAAATATTTCCATTACCTATTCTATTTAATTTAACTAAAGGAGTATTTCCTATAGTCATAGAGTTATCTTTGTAGCATGTATGCATAAAATCCCTATTTAGTTAGTAGATACTATGTTAAAAATAATATAAGAAGTAATTTATTTTATTTATAACATATTTTTATTAAAAAAAATAACTTACTATAAGTATAGTATTATAAATAGTATACATTTTTTGAATTAGAAAAATGTATCTTAATTATTAAAATATTTTTATATTTATATTAATTTTAATAATAATATATATATATATTTTATTTCACGAAAAACAAAAAATTTTAAAAATTTTTTGTTTTTTTTTAAATCCAATTAATTAAATTAAATTATAAAAATATGCAATGTAATAATAAAAAATTAAAAAAATTAAAAAAAAAAATTAGCTATCATGCCTATAGATATTATACATTAGATAATCCTATTATTTCAGACATAGAATATGATTTATTAATTCAAAAATTACAAAAATTAGAAAAAAAAAGTAAAAATTTTCAAAAAAATGACTCGATAACAAAAAAAATTGGTCTTAAAATGTTAAACTTTTTTAAAATAAAAAAACATTTTACACCTATGTTATCTTTACAAAATATCTATAACGTTGAAGAAATAGAAGTTTTTAAAAAAAAAATTCAAAAAAAAATAAAAAAAAAAGTTTTTTCTTTATCGTGCGAATTAAAAATAGATGGTTTAGCAATTAGTCTTTTATATAAAAAAGGAATTTTAATTAGATCTTTAACTAGAGGAAATGGAATAAAAGGAGAGGATGTTACATTAAATTCCTTTAATATTAAAAATATACCTAAATTTTTAAATTCAAAATATCAAATTCCAGAAATTATTGAGATAAGAGGAGAAATATATATGCTTTCCTCAGATTTCAAAAAATTAAATCAAAAAAAAAATATATTATGTAATACTATTTTTTCGAATAGTAGAAATGCAGCTGCTGGATCTCTCCGTCAAAATGATCCTAAAATAACAAAAGAAAGAAAATTAATGTTTTTTTGCCATGGATATGGAATATGTAAAATGAAAAATATACCTAATAATCACTATGATATGATTAAAAAAATAAAATCTTGGGGAATACCTGTAAATAAAAATATTTTTTTAACTAATAAAATTAATGAAATACAAAAATATTATTTCTATTTTCAAAAAAAAAGAGATCTACTAAATTTTGAAATTGACGGTATCGTAGTTAAAATTAATGATTTAAATGATCAAAAAAAAATAGGGAATACAAATAAATATCCAAAATGGGCTATAGCAATCAAATTTTCTCCCTATGAAAAACAAACCAAAATATTAAATGTAGATTTTCAAGTGGGTAGGACAGGAATAATTACACCAGTAGCTAGATTAAAACCAATAAAAATATCAGGAGTCATAATAAAAAATGCTTCGTTACATAACCGATATGAGATAAAAAGATTAAAAATATTAATTGGTTCTACAGTTCTAATACGCAGAGCTGGAGATGTTATTCCATATGTAGTGAAAGTTGTTAATACTACTGATAAAAATTTTTTGAAAATGAAAAAAATTATATTTCCTCAAAATTGTCCATCTTGTAATACTAAAATTATTGAAGAAAATAATATGAAGATTTCCAGATGTAATAATTATTTTAATTGTATTGAACAACTTAAAAAAAAATTAGAACACTTTGTATCTAGAAATGCTTTTAATATAATAGGATTAGGTCCGCATATTATTCATAAATTATTTTCAAATAAAATTGTATTAATACCTTCTGATTTTTTCAAATTAACGGTACAAAATTTAAAAAATATAGAAGGAATTAAAGAAAAAAAAGCTAATAATATAATCCAATCTTTAAATATTGCAAAAAAAATATCTTTAGAAAAATTTATATATTCATTAGGAATTCACGGTGTTGGAATTTCAGTTTCCAAATATTTATCAAAAAATTATATAAACGTACAAAATTTTATCAATGCTAATTTAAAAGATTTATTAAAAATTAATAAAATAGGTAAAAATATAGCAAATAATATAATTTCATTTTTAAAAAATAAAGATTCTATGTTAATAATTTTAAAATTAATAAAACATGTTAAATTTGAAAAGAAAAATTTGTTTATATTAAAAAATAAAAAAAATTTTTTTTTAAACAAAAAAATTGTTATTACAGGAAAGTTAATAAAATTTACTAGAAATGAAATTAATGAAATATTAAAAAAAAATGGATTTATTATACAAAATATAGTTTCCAAAAATACTGATTTTTTATTGTGCGGAAAATATACGCATAAAAGTAAAAAATTAATAAAATCTAAAAAACTAAAAGTTAAAATTTTAAATGAAAACGAATTTTTGATTCTAATAAAAAATATTATTTAATGATGTATTGTGGGTCGTGCGGGATTCGAACCTGCGACCAATTGATTAAAAGTCAACTGCTCTACCGACTGAGCTAACGACCCATTGTAATTTTTATATATAATTATATTTGGGTGATGACGGAATCGAACCGCCGACCTCCTCCGTGTAAAAGAGGAGCTCTACCGACTGAGCTAATCACCCATAATAATATAATATATGGATTATATAATTCGAGTCAATCTTTTTTTTATAAAATGCATAATATTTTTTATAAATATAATATTTTTATATTAGAAAATAAAATAATAAGGTTCACGACTATGATAATAAAAACAAGATTTGCTCCTAGCCCTACTGGATTTTTACATATTGGAAATATTCGTACAGCTTTATATTCTTGGTTATTTGCCAAAAAATTTCAAGGTTCATTTATTTTACGTATCGAAGACACTGATTCTAACCGTTCTTGTTCAAAATATAGTACACATATTATAGATACGTTAAATTGGTTAGGTTTAAAATGGGATGAAGGTCCTTATTTTCAAAGTAAAAAAATAGAACGATACAAAGATATAATTAATTTTTTACTAGAAAAAAATCATGCTTATAGATGTTATTGTTCAAAAAATAGAATAATAAAATTAAGAGAACAACAATTATTAAAAAAAGAAAAACCGAGATACGACGGATTTTGTAAAAATTTAAAAATACAAAAAAATTCTACACATGTGATTCGTTTTAAAAATCCACAAAATGGAACAGTTATATTTCAGGATAAAGTAAGAGGAGAAATAATTTTTAATAATTCAGAATTAGATGATGTAGTAATTCAAAGAAGTAATGGTTTACCTACTTATAATTTATGTGTAATAGTAGATGATTATGACACAAAAATCACACATGTAATTAGAGGTGAAGATCATATTAATAATACTCCAAGACAAATTAATATATTAAATGCATTAAAATTTACTGTACCTCAATATGCTCATTTATCAATGATTACCAATGAACAAAAAACAAATTTATCTAAAAGAGATTGTTTAACTAATATATTAAAATATCAAAAAGATGGGTTTTTTCCAGAATCAATTTTGAATTATTTAATAAGATTAGGATGGTCATATAAAAATCAAGAAATTTTTAGTAGAGAAGAGATGATTGAATTATTTTCTTTACATTCTGTAAAAAAATCTTCTAGTAGTTTTAATTTAAAAAAATTATTATGGATTAATCATTATTATTTAAATAAAATTTCTATAAATAATTTAGTGGTATTGTTTAATGAATATTGTATTAAAAATAAAATTATTCTTTATAAAAATATTGATTTAAAAGAAATAATTATTTTATTTAAAAAAAGATGTTCTAATATTAAAGAATTAGTAAAATCTTGTTGGTATTTATATAAAAATATATCAAATTATGACACAAATTTATTAAAAAAATATGTTTTAATATATAAAAAAGAAATTTTTTTATCTCTAATAAAAAAATTTTTAGAATTAAATAATTGGGAACAAAAAAACATTGTATCATTTTTGAAAAAATATTCTTTAAATAATCAATTAACAATGAAAGATATTAGTATGCTATTAAGAGTTATATTAACAAATTCAATTAATTCACCAAATATTACTAGCATAATTATATTATTAGGTCGGAAAAAAGTACTACATAGAATAAATTTTATTATCAATGCATATATAAAAAAAGTATAAAAATTTTTTAATATTTCATAAATACAGAGCGTAAATTTTAATTTACGCGCTGTATTAAATACATATGAATATGTAGTTTAATAGAAATTAAATTATTTTTTATTCAAAACAAAATTTATATATTAGAATGCATAATGTCATGATAAGCCCTCAATACTTTGTTTTTTACACATGTTAATATTTGTAAAGTAATAGATTTTTTTTGCATTTCCAAAATAAAATCATTTAAAGGAATTACATTTGGATCATCCGAAAGGAATTTTGATGAAAAAATTTTATGATCACTATTTTTATTATTTATAATTGTATTTTTTATAGAATCAGTTTTTATATCTAAATTATTTTTATTTATTTCATCATTATTTGATAAAAATGTTTTTTTTATATTTTTTAATTCTGATATAAAATCATTATTTTTATTTTTTTTTCCTACAATAGAATCTATTATATTATTTTTAATAATTTCATAATTACTTAAAATAATATCAAAAAACATATTTTTTTTCCTCAAATATAATATTTAAATATATTTATTTTTTTTATTTTATTTTTGTATATATTCAATATATCAAATAAAAATATTAATATATTATATATAAAAAATGAAAACAATATTTTTATTAAATTTAAAATTTTTATACAATTAAAAAATTAATTATTATTTTTTATTATTATAAATTATCATTTTATTTAAGATATCTATTTATCTAGGAAATGTATATGAATACTAGAAAAGAAACAGAATCAAAAAAACATAAAAAAAATTTTTTACAACAAATATTAATTTTATATAATAAGAAACAAAAATTTACATTAATAACCATATCTTTTATTATTTCTATAATAATTTCTTTTATATTATGGAATCAACATCCAAAATATGAATTATTATATACTGAACTATCACAAGAAAAAAATAATGATTTCATTCATCAACTAAAAAATTTAAATATTCCATATCAAATTGATAAAAAAAATAATTATTTATATATTCCTAAAAATAAAATTAAACTAGCAAAATCAATATTATCAAATATGGATCCAATAGAAAATAAAAATATTGGATTTGAGTTATTAGATCAAGAAAAATTTGGAATTAGTCAGCTAAACGAAAAAATTAACTATCAGCGTGCATTAGAAGGTGAATTATCTCGTACTATTCAATCTATTAATGGTATTAAACATGCAAGAATACATTTAGCTATTCCAAAAAATACAATTTTTTTAGATGAAAAACAAAATTCTTCAGCTGCTATTTCATTAACTCTAAAAAAAGGAATACAAATCACATCTGAACAAATTGCATCAATTGTACATCTAGTATCAAGCAGTATTGTTAATTTAAAACCAGAAAATATTACTATTATTGATCAAAATGGAAAATTATTGAATCGACCAGGAAATGAAATATTAGAATTTAATAATGTACGTTTAAAATATTTAAATGAAATCGAAGAATATTATAAAAAAAAAATAGAAAGTATTCTTATACCATTATTAGGACCAAATAATATATATGCAAAAGTAACAGCAGAAATTAATTTTAATAATCAAAATAAAATAGAAGAAAAATATCAACCAAACTATAATAAAAATAAACAATCAATTAGATTAATTCAAAAAAATAATAATGCAGAAGTAGAACCAACAGATACTAATGATTTTAATAATGTTAATATACAAAAACCTAATAAAGAAAAAATAAATTTATTAGAAGTAAAAAAAGATTATAAATTACAAGATTCTGAAACAGAAAAAAATATAAATAATAAAATTTATCCAGGTTCCAGTTTTCATAATGAAAATACAGTACATTATGAATTAAACCATAGCACTATTCATACTAAAATTAATCTTGGAGACATTAAACACATATCTGCTGCAGTTATTATAAATTACGATAAGAATAAAAATGGAAAATATGTTCCTTTAAAAAAACAAAAAATTGAAAATATTACTCAATTAGTACAAGAATCAATAGGATATTCAAAAAAAAGAGGAGATTCAATTAAAGTTGTTAATTCAAAATTTTTTAACTCTATTAAACCAAAAAAAAATATAATCATACAAAAAAATAAAAATAGTTATAATAAAAATATTTTATTAGAAAGTATAATTTTTATTTTTTTTATTTTTAGTATTTTTTATTTTAGAAAAATTTTATCTCTTTATAATAAGAAAAAAAATACAATAAAAAATGATACTATAATAAAAACAATAAAAGAAAAAAATAAAAAAGAAATTAATTCTAATTTCAATATTAATAAATCTAAAAATATAAAATCAAAAGATTCTGAAATAGAATTTACAGAAATATCAAAAAATAAACCAAAAATAATAGCAAAAATTATTCGTAAATGGATAAATGAAAAATATGAATCTTAGTGGAATACAAAAAAGTGCATTATTATTAATGATAATGAATATAGAACTAAGTTCTAAAGTATTAACATACTTAACACAAAAAGAAATACAAAAAATATTTTTATTAAATTCAGAATTAGAAAAAATTCCTGAAAATATAATAAAAGAAGTTATTCATGAATACAGAAGTTTATATAATAAAATAAATGATAAAAAAAAAATTCAAAAAAATAATTTATTAAAAATATTAAAAATGGGATTAGGACAACAAAAAGGAATAAAATTATTTGAAAAAATAAATCAAAAAAAAAATTTTTTATTAAATATAAAATATTTAAATTCAATTCCTTCAAAAGATATTTTCGATTTAATTAAAAACGAAAATATAGAATTTATATCTATAATTCTCATGCATATAAAAACAAAAAAATATAAAAAAATATTTTCATTTTTTAATTTAGAAATACAATCGAATATAATTATTAAAATATCAGAATTTCAATTTTTAAATGATTCTGCAAAAATAGAACTAAGCAATATTCTTGATAAAATTATTTATTTACATAAATTGAAAACAAAAAAAAACGAAAATTTAAAAATTATTAAAAATATGTTAAATTCAAAATATGTAGAAAAAAATAATATAATATTGAAAAATATTTACAAAAAAAATAAAGATTTAACTAATAATATTTTGTTAAAAAATTTTACATTTCAAAATATTTTAAAAATAAGTGATTCAGGAATTAAAAAAATATTACTTAATATAGATATAAAAACAATATACATATCTATATTTGACAAAAATAAAATTTTTAAAAATAAAATAATAAAAAATATGTCCGAAAATCAATTAAATTTATTTAACTGCGAAATAAATAAAAAAAATTTTTATTCTCCTAATTTAATATATGAAAAACAAGAAATAGTATTAAAAAAAATAAAACTAATGTTAAATAAATTTGAATTATCTATACTCGATATTGAGAATTAAAATGTCTAAAAATTTTTCGAAAAAAAATTGGATTCGTTGGTATCCTGAAAAAATTAATTTTTTAAAAAATGAATCTGAAAATCATAATAATGAATCTGATTTAAATATAAAAAAAAAATCAAAAAAAAAAAAAATAAATTATCAAAATAATTTAAATAAAAAAAATGAATTAATTTTAATGAAAGAAAAAAATAATATATATCAACAAGGATTTAAAGAAGGAAAAAATTATGCTTTAAAAAAATTAAATAATACAGTATATATAAAATTAGAAAATCTTTTTTTTGATTTTCAAAAATCATTAAAAAAATTAGATAAAGTATTTTCTTCATATATATTGAAATTATCATTAAAAATTTTAAAAGATATTATTGGAATAAAAGAAATAAATACTCAAGATTTTTTAGAACATAAAATAAAAAAAATTATTCAAACAGATTTTTCTGATGCTATAGAAAAAAAAATAATAATACATCCAAAAAATAAATTATTTGTAGATAAAAAATTAAAAAAAATAATAAAAATGTATAATTGGAAAATTATATATAAAAATGATATCCCTGTAGAAGGATGTAAAATTATTTCAGAAATAGGAAATGTAGATGCAACATTAAATGGTTTATGGAAAGATTTATATCGAGTATATAAATCTGAGGATAATATCATATGATAAAAAGAATGGATCGGTGGTTAGAAAAAATCAATAATTTTAGAAAAAAAATAGAATATTTTCCAGAATTAGTTAAATATGGATGTTTAACTAGTTCTATAGGATTATTGCTAGAAGTAAAAAATTTACAACTTCCAATTGGTTCTCAATGCGTAATTGAAAAAATTTTATCTAATGGAAATATTCTATATATAGAATCAGAAGTAGTTGGTTTTAAAAATAAAAAAATTATTTTAATGCCATTTCAAGACCCAGAAGGTTTATCACCTGGATCTCGAGTATACCCTAAAAATTTTAATAAAAATAATACAATAGAAAAAAAAATACCTGTTGGTTTTAATTTGCTAGGAAGAGTAGTAGATTGTTTTGGAAACGCGTTAGATGGAAAAAAAAAAATTAAATTTGACGAATTTGTTTCTATTACAAATAAAACAATTAATCCTTTAGAAAAATCTCCTATTAATTCTATTTTAGATGTAGGAATACGATCAATTAATACTTTTTTAACTATTGGTAGAGGGCAAAGGATGGGAATTTTTTCCACAGCTGGAGTTGGTAAAAGTATGTTATTAACTATGATCACAAAATTTACTAAAGCTGATATAATAGTAGTAGGTTTAATTGGAGAAAGAAGTAGAGAAGTTACTGAATTTATTAAATCTATCCAAAATAATATTAATATAAAAAACATTATTGTTGTAGTATCTACTGCCAGTAATCCTGCTTTAGTAAGAGTTCAAGCTTCACTATATTCCGTACGAATTGCAGAATATTTTAGAGAGAAAAAAAAAAATGTGTTACTAATTATTGATTCTTTAACTAGATTTGCTATGGCTCATCGAGAAATATCTTTATCTTTAGGAGAAATTCCTTCTACGAAAGGATATCCTACCTCAGTTTTTTCTAAATTATTATTATTTATAGAAAGATGTGGAAATGGAAAAAATAAAGAAGGATCGATTAGTTCTTTTTATACTATACTGACAGAAGGTGAAGGAGAAAGCGATCCTGTATCAGAAACCGCTAAATCAATTTTAGATGGACATATCATACTATCTAAAAAATATGCTGAATCAGGTCATTATCCGGCTATTGATATGGAAAAATCTATTAGTAGAGCAATGCCAAATTTAGTTGAAAAAGAACATTATTATCAATCTTGTTATTTAAAAAAAATAATTTCGATTTATAATGAAAATAAAGACCTTATTAATGTAGGGGCATATATTCATGGATCCAATCCTAATTTAGATGAAGCAATAAAAATATGGCCGTATTTAGAAAAATTTTTACAACAAGATATGTTTAATAAATGTTCTTTTGAAAGTTCTTACGAAGAGTTTATAAAATTATTAAAAAAATAATTATATATATTTTTAATAAAAAATATATATATATTTTTTTTTAAATCAAATTTTATTTTTAAAAAAAATATATAGGTGATAGTATAAAAAATACAGTAATTTCTATTTTAAAAAAAATAAAAAAAAAAAAAATATTAAAAATATCATACAATATAAAAATACTAAAAATTAAAAAACATACAGTAAAAAAAAAAATATTTAAAATAAATATATTAAAAAAAAAATATGAAAAAATATTATCAAAAAATATAAAAAATGGAATTTTACCTGAAGAACTATTAAAATATAAAAATTTTTTATATTTCTTAAAAAGAAAAATAATTAATAAAGAAAAAAAAAATAAAAAATATAATAAAAAAATTGAAAATTATTATCAAAATATTCAATATTTACAGAAAAAAATACAAATATGGAATAATTTATCTATTAAATTAATAGAAAAACAAAAAATAATAAATAATCAAAAAAACGAAAAAATATTTGAAGAAAATATTTTATTAATTCAAAATATAAAAAATAGTAAAATTTTTTTTTAAAATAAAATAAAAAAATGAAAAGAAAAACTTTAATTAATCCAAACGAAAAACAAAATACAATTATTAATAATGTATTTAAAAAAGAAAATAAACAACATGTACATAATAGTGCAAATTTTACTAAATTATTTAAAAAAATTAATTCTAATAATATAGATAACACAAAAAATAATGATTTAATAATAAAAGAATTTCAATACAATAAAAATGTTTTTTTTCATGATTTAAAAAATAAAAAAAAATCATATTCTGAAAATTATACAAAATATACAAAATTTTATCATTCATCAGAATATAAAAATATAAATAATCAAACAAATGCGATTAATAAAAATATTTTTCATCATGAATATAATGAAAAAAAGATTACACCATTAAAAAAAATACCTATATATAAAAAATTTTTTTCAATAATTTTTAATACAAATTTTTTAAAAATAATTAAAACTATTTCTAATAAAATTAACTCGAGTTGTACATTTTTTAAAAATATAAATTATTTTTTAAATAATAAAAAAAAAATTTATTTTGAAGAAATAAAAAATATTTTTTCACCCTATCATTATTATCGAAATAAAATTATATTGAGTATTTATACAAAAATTATGTTATACAGAATTAAACAAAATTTAAAAAATATTACTTCTATTATTTTGTTAAAAAAAAAAAAAAAGTTAAATAATTTTTTTTTATCAAAAATAGAAAAATATTTCAAAAATACAAAAATATTTTGTGAAAATAAAATAATTCCTATTACTATTAAAAATAAAAACATTTTTTTAATAATTTATTTAAATTCATTAAATAAAATTCGAATTCTTTTTAATTTTTTACAAAAAAAAATAATCATTTCTATTTTTTCAAAACAAAAAGAAAAAATGGAAATGATAAAAAAAAAAATTTTTAAATTAATTGGTAATTTAAAAAAAAAAGGATTTAAAATAAAACAAAAATATTAATTTTTAATATTTAAAAAAAATAATAAAAAATTTTTAAATTATTCTAAATACAATAACTGTTAATTAGGATCTTGAATTTTGAAAAAAAATTTTTATTTATTCAATCATTTAAATAAAAAAAAATGTTTTGACACAAAAAAAAATATTTTATTAAAAAATTTTTTATGTTATAACCCAGAAATAGATTTTAACAAAATTAAAAATTTATCAAATTTTTTAAAAAAAATAGGAATTGAAATATCTACACATATACAAAAAAAATTAATTAAATTTTTTGAAATTGAGATATTAACAAATTATAAAAATATAGAAATAAATAATCATTTATATAATTCAATTAAAAAAAAAACAATTTATAATTTATCATTTACATATTTTGAAAATCAAAAAAATTATATTTTAATATATCTTCCTGTTAATTTTACTCATTACATTATTAATAAATTATTTGGTTTTAAAAAAAATAAAGAAAATATAAAAAATACAAATGAAAATTATATTAATTCTATAACTACAAAACATTTTAATAAAAAAATAATAATATTGATTACAAAAAAAATAATTTATTTTTTACAAAAAAAAATTTTATTAAATATGAATATTCTTTATTTTAAATTTTTTACAAATAAAAAAGAAATACATAATGACATAATAAATAAAAATATTGTTAAAATTAGTTTTGAATTAATAATTGATGATTGGAAAGAAATTCTATACTGCGAAATACCATTCATATTTATTAAATTTTTAAAAAATAAAAAAAAAAATATTCCTATAAATAATATATTTGATAAAAAAAATAAATCTATATCTGTAAAAAATATAAACAATGTAAAAATAGAAATTATTGCCAAGTTAACAAATATTAGAACATCATTTTCCAAGATATCAAATTTATCAATAGGAGATATAATTCCTATTAAAAAACCTAAAAAAATAATTTTTTTCTTAGAAAATAAACCTATTTTAAATGGAAATTTAATAAATTATAATATGTTTTATTCTTGTTATATAAAAAATTTTATTAAAAATAAATAATATTTAAATCAAGATAGGAAAAAAAATGCAAGATAAAAATCTTAATGTAGAAAAAGAAAAATCTATACAAAACAAAGAAAATTTAAATGAAAACGAAATAATTCACGAAACTGAAGAAAATAATACATCAAAAAATCAAGATAAAGATATTTTAAAAATAAAAAATGAATTCGAAAATATCAGTAAAAATTTTATTGAAAACGAATCTAAAACAGATAAAATAAAATTAAAAGATAAAAAAAAATATAAAAATAATTTTAAAAATTTTAAAATTCTTGAAGAAGTACCAGTAAACATAGTAGTAGAATTAGGAAAAAAAAAAATAAAAATAAAAGATTTATTAAAATTAAAAACAGGTTCTATATTAACTTTAAATAAAGTAGTAGGAGAAGAATTAAATATTCTAATTAACAACCATGTAATAGCAAAAGGAGAAATTGTAGTCACTGAAGAACAATATGGAATAAGAATTACACATATTCAAGAATAATTATTATAAAAATTTATATTATTTTATATTTTATATCTTTAAAAGACTACATAGAATCAATTAATGTAATAAAAAATTATATATATGCATATATATTTTTTTTTTTGGATAACACAATGAATTATAAAAAATTTATTATATTTTTTACATCTTTATTATTATGCTCTAATGCATACTCCGAACCAATGAATTTTTTTAATCAATTTTTAAATAAAGACATTCTTAATACTAATTCAAGATTTCCTTTTGAAATATTAGTTTTTGTAACTTTACTAAGTTTTATACCTGCTTTTATATTAATGATGACAAGTTTTACAAGAATTGTTATTGTGTTCGGTTTATTGAGAAATGCATTGGGTACATCTTATGCTCCTCCTAACCAAATTTTAATAGGAATGGCTCTTTTTTTAACATTTTTTATCATGCAACCTGTATGCAACCAAGTATATAATGAAGCATATATTCCTTATAAAGAAGAAAAAATAAATATCATACAAGCTATACAAAAAGGATCTGTTCCTTTTCGTAAATTTATGTTAAAACAAACGAAAGAATCTGATTTAAAGTTATTTACTAATTTATACAAAATAAAAAATTTTAAAAATAAAGAAGAAATACCATTTCAAATAATATTACCATCTTTTATGATGAGCGAAATTAAATCTGGTTTTCAAATAGGTTTTATAATATTTATACCATTTTTAATTATTGACTTAGTTGTCTCTAGCACTTTAATGTCCTTAGGCATGATGATGGTTCCTCCTTCTACAATATCACTACCTTTAAAAATAATGTTATTTGTATTAGCAGACGGGTGGTCACTTTTAATAAAATCATTGTATAAAAGTTTTATATAATATTTTATATATTAATTTTAATGAAATAAAATAAAAAAATGATGAATACAGAATCTGTAGTCGATATATTCAAAGAAGCAACAAAAGCAGCTTTATTAATATCATTTCCATTATTAATATCTTCTTTATTGGTAGGATTAATAATTAGTTTTTTTCAAGCTGCTACTCAAATTAACGAACAAAGTTTATCTTTTATTCCAAAAATTATCTCAATAATAATAATTTTTATTTTTTTAGGACCTTGGATGCTGAATATTATGATTAACTATACAAGAAATATATTTTTAAATTTACCGATAGTTGTATATTAAATATGGAATTCGATTTTAATCAATTTATTAATTTTACTAATATAATAAAAAAAATAATATTACCTATTATTAGAATAATTTCTTTTTTTTTAATTGTTCCTATATTTGGAGATAATATATTAAGTAAAAAAATTAAAATAATTTTATCTATATTAATCGGAATTAGTATTTCTCCTATTTTACCAGAATTTAATAATGAAGTATCTTTTTATGAATTTTTCTTTTTATCAATACAACAAATCATAATAGGATTATTTTTTGGATTTATAATAAGAATTATATTCTCAATTCCTATTTTATCTGGAGAAATTATAAGCTCTCAAATAGGATTGTCTTTTGCTAATTTTTTTGATTTAAAGACAAATATTAATATATCTATTATTTCTCGAATATTAAATTTATTTAATATGTATATTTTCTTACTATTAAATGGAGATCTATGGTTAGTATATATTATTTGTTACAGTTTTAATAAATTTCCTATAGGTACATTTTTAAATAAAAATGATATATATTTAAACATGATTTTATTTTTTAATATTATTTTTTTAAAAAGTTTATTATTAATTTTTCCTATAGTAATAATTATGCTATCTATTAACTTTATTTTAGCTATATTAAATAGAATATCTCCTCAAATATCTATTTTTTCAGTTTTTTTTCCAATAACTGTTTTAATTGGATTATATTCTTTTTACATTTTTCTTCCTTATTTTAATAATTCTTTTACAAAAATTTTTATAAAATATTTATTTTTAAATATAGAATTTTAAATATTTAAAAAATATTTAATTAAAAATTATTTAATTTTATTTTCTATATACATTACATGCTTTTTCAATATAGGATCATATTTCTTTAAAGATAATTTTTCAGATTTGTTTCTTTTATTTTTTGTAGTTGTATAGAAATGTTTACTTCCAGAAGTAGAAACTAATTTGATTTTTTCTCTAGAGCTTTTAGCCATTATAAAACCTCTTTACTATTTTTTTTTATTTTTAAAATTTTATTTTCTACCAAGAATGAATAAATTCCTTTTTTATTAATATATCTTAAACCTTTATTACTAATTTTTAATTTAATAAATTTTTTTATTTCTGGTATCCAAAAACGATGTACTTGAATGTTTAATAAAAATTTTCGTTTTGTTTTATTCATAGCATGTGAACGATTATTTCCAAACATTGCTCTTCTGCCAGTTACCTTACAAATTCGAGACATATTTTATCCTTTTAAATATACATAAATATTATATATAAGTAAATTAATACATAAAAAATTATTTTTTTTTAATCATTATATTATAATTTTAAAAAAAAATAAAATAATAAATTTAAAATTATTTAATATTTTTTAAATAAAAACTAATATATTTTTTTTTTATTTTTGTATCTATTTTTACAAATTTCTATTTCTTTAATAGAAGATTCACAGTTCTCCCATCCAATAATTTTAACCCATTTATTATTTTCCAATTTCTTATAATGTTCGAAAAAAAAACTAATTTGATTTTTTAAATATGAAGATATATCTGTAATATCTTTAATACAATCATATTCATTCGTAATATTATTAGTTGGAACCGAAATAATTTTGCAATCTTCTCCTTTTTCATCTGATGTTCTCAACATTCCAATAGGTCTACATTCAATTCTACACATAATATGTAAAGGATAAGGAGTAATAACTAAAATATCTAATGTATCTCCATCCAACGCAAGAGTATTATCTATAAAACCATAATTAGCAGGATAAAACATTGTAGAAGGCATGATTCTATCTACATTAATTATTTTATTTTTTTTATCAAATTCATATTTGATTGGATCAGAATTAAACGGAATTTCAATATTTGCAATTATTTTAAAAAAATTTATACAATTATTCTTCATGATAATTTCCTTTATTACAATTAATTTATACATTTTTTTTTAGTAATTTAATAATGAATAAAATTAGTGTATAAAATATATTATTATTATTTTTTTCTAAATTTTATTAAATAAAAATTTGTAATAGGATCTTATCATGAATAATTTAAACTACATAAAAAAAAAACAAACTAATTTTCAAGAAATTATTTTATTTGCTATAAAATACGCAAAAAATAAAACAGACGAAATAGAAATTTCTATCAAAATGAATAAAGGAATAAATATACAATCAAAAAACTTAAAATTAGAAAAAGTAGAATTTGAAAAAAATAATTATATTTACATAACAGTTTATATTAATTTCAAAAAAGGTACTGTCTGTTCTTCCGATTTAAGTATTAATTCAATAAAAATTTTAATTAAAAAAGCAATTTTAATTGCTTCTTATACTGAACATGATAATTTTTCAGGATTAGCTGATATAAAAAAAATAACTTGGAAAGAAAAAAAAATAAAAAACTTTTATAATGTGAATTTTAATATATCAGAAGGTTTTAAAAAAACTATTATCATGGAAAAATCTGCTTTAAATTTTCATAAATCGATATCACATATAGAAAATGCATCTTTTAACAGCAATTATTCAATTTTTCATATAGGAAATAGCACAGGATTATTAAAATCCTATAGCTCTACATTTTCTTCAATTTTTATCAGTGTAATTGCAAAAAATAATAAAGGAATGCAACAAGATAATTTTTATTCAATTACAAAAGATGTACATGATTTAGAAAAAAGTGAATTAGTAGGAATACAAGCATCTAAAAAATCTTTAATGAAATTATCTCCTCAAAAAATACAAACAACAACACTACCTGTTATATTAAAATCTGAAATTATACCTATTTTTTTTAGTAACTTTATAAAAGCTATTAATGGATATAATGTTTATAATAAAAAAACTTTTCTTTTAAACTATTTAGAAAAAAAAATTTTTCCAAATTGGATGAATATTCAAGAAAATCCATTTATAAAAAAAGGATTAGGATCAAAATCATTCGATGATGAAGGAATTAATACAAAAATACAATTCATAGTAAAAAACGGAATTTTAAAAACATGGTTATTGGATAGTTATTCAGGAAAAAAATTAAATTATTTAACTACAGGACACGCAGGTACAATATCCAATTGGATTTTTTCTTATGATGAAAAATATAATTTAAAAAAAATGATGAAAATAATGAACAAAGGAATATTGATAACAGAATTAATGGGAGATGGAGTAAATATAATAAATGGAGATTTTTCCTATGGAATATCAGGTTTTCTTATTGAAAATGGAAAAATTTTACATCCGATTAGCGAAAATACTATTTCTGGAAATTTAATAAATATATTTTTAAAAATAGTAAAAATAAGTAATGATATTAACAAAAATAGTAAAATTAAATCCGGTTCAATATTATTTTCAGAAATGAAAATATCTGGTTTAAATTAATTATTAAAAAAAATAAAAAATTAGAAGTTGACTAATAAGCCGGGTTCTGTATTAGATAATCATTCATCTAGATTAACAATCACTTGTTAATTCAAGCAGCCTACCCGAATTTTCTTTAGCAAGGGCATACGCTATAAAATTCATATTTGGCCTTGCTCTAAGTGGAGTTTACCTTGCCATTTTTTGTTACCAAAAATGCGGTGTGCTCTTACCACTCCTTTTCACCCTTACTATTTTTTTATAGTATATTCATATTATTTAAATTTAAATAATATTTTTTTAAAAAAATAGCGGTATATTTTCTGTGGCACTATTCGTAGATTTACATCTCCCAGGTGTTACCTGGCACTTTTGCCCTATAGAGCCCGGACTTTCCTCTATATTTGAATAAAATTAAAAAATAATTAATTTTTTAAAAATTTATCAAAAATAGCGATTATCTCAGTCAACTTCATTATTTTAAAATTAAAAATAAACAAAAATAAAGAATAATACAATTAAGAATTTGAAACAAACAAAACAAATAAATCAGAATAAAGAGAAGACCAAAAAGAAAAGAAAGAGAAGCAGGGAGGGTTATTGCCGGCTAACTCTGAGATTATTTTATACTAATTATTTTAATTTGTCACATATTATTTTTTTTTAAATAAATATTTATAAAAATAATTTTTTTTTGTTTTGTGTATTTTAACAGCAATTTTTGATGCTTCTTTTTCAGTTAAAATTTTTTTTAATATTTTAAAAGTTTTAAATATTTTTTTATTTTTTTCTTTTTTTATATATTTTTTATTTTTTTCTTTTATGATTAATACAATTTCTCCTTTACTGCGCATGTGATCTTCTTGTATCCAAAAAATTACATCTTCTATAAATCCTCTATGAATATACTCCCATTTTTTAGTTAGTTCTTTAGAAATTACTATATATCTATCTTTTCCTAATATATTTTTAATATCTATTAGACTGTTAATTAATCGAATAGAGGATTCATAAAATATAATTGTTCTTCTTTCTTTTTTCAAAGAATTAAATAATTTTATTCTTGTATTTTTTTTTGAAGGAATAAAACCTTCATAACAAAATTTTTTTGTGGAACATCCTGATGCAATTAATGCTGTTATAGCAGCGCAAGGGCCTGGTAGAGGAACAATATTTATTTTTTTATATAAATCTATACATTGAGATATTAAATAAAATCCAGGATCATTAATTATTGGAGTTCCTGCATTTGATACCAAAGCTACATTTTTTTTATTTTTTAAATATTCGATAATTTTCTTAGTTCTTAACTTTTCATTAAATTTATGAAATGATATTAAATTATTTTTTATTTTAAATTTTTTTAGTAGTATTTTTGTATGTCTTGTATCTTCTGCTGCAATTATATCTACTGTTTTTAATACAATTAAAGCTCTTTGTGTAATATCTAATAAATTTCCAATTGGAGTGGGAACTAAATATAATGTTCCTAATTTTTCTATTTTATTTTCATGTTTGTATATTTTCATTTTAATTTTTTTTCATCAATAATTATTTTTATTTATTATTTTTGTAAGTATAAGGCAATAAATATGAAACGTGTAGTAATAACAGGTTTTGGAATTGTATCAAGCATTGGAAATGATGAAAAAAATGTTTTGAATTCTTTAATTAAAGGTAAATCTGGAATAATTTTTTCTAAAGAAATGAAAAAAAATAGATTGCAGAGTAATATATGGGGTAAGGTATCAATTGATTGTAATGCAATTAATAAAAAATATTTTAAATATATGAATGAAGCAACTGCATATGCATATTATTCTATGAATGAAGCAATTTTAAATGCTAATCTTTTTGATCATGAATATAAAAATAATTCAAGAGTTGGAATTATTATTGGATCAGGAAGTGGTTTTTTAAAATCATATAATAATGATGTAAAAAAAAAAAAAATATTAATGGAACTGTGAAAATTAATCCTTTTACAATTATAAAAAATATGCCTTCTAATTTATCAGCAGTTCTTTCTACTATTTTTAATATACAGGGAATTAGTTATTCTATCAGTTCTGCTTGTACTACTTCTTCTAATTGTATTGGACATAGTTTTGAATTAATACGCATAGGAAAACAAGATATTATATTTTCAGGCGCTTCAGAAGAATTGAGTGCAGATATAGCATTATGTTTTGATTCAATGAATGTTTTATCTAAAAGAAATAATTTTTTTCCTCATAAATCTTCTTGTCCTTATGATGTTAATAGAGATGGTTTTGTAATTTCAGGTGGTTCAGGAATAATAGTATTAGAAGAATTAAATCATGCTTTGTCTCGTTCTTGTTATATATACGGAGAAATAATAGCATATTCATCTTGTTCAGATGGTTTTAGCATTACAAATTCATCAGTATTAGGTTCTGTTTATTGTATGAAAGATTGTTTAAAACAATCGAATAGAAAAATAGATTATTTAAATACACACGGTACATCTACAATTTTAGGAGATAAAAATGAAGTTAAATCGATTTTAGAGGTTTTTTCTATAAATGAACTTCCTTATATATCTTCTACTAAATCTATTACAGGTCATGCTTTAGGATCTTCAGGTGTACAAGAATTAATATATTGTTTATTGATGTTTAAGTATAATTTTATTGCTCCTAGTATAAATATAAAAAATTTAGATCCTTTTTTTGAAAATTTAAATATTGTTTTTAATACTGTTTTTAAAAAAATTAATACTATTATGTCTAATAATTTTGGTTTTGGAGGTAGTAATGTTAGTTTAATTGTATCTAGATTTTATTGATTATATATAATTTTTATAAAAATTTGAATTATACTATTTATTATCAAAATAATAATTTTTAATTTTTAATTTTTTTTTTTTTTTTTTTTTTTTTTTTTTTTTTTTTTTTTTTTTTTTTTGATTTTTTTTGAATCAATAAACAATTTATTATTTTATTTTAATTTTTTTAATTATCAGGAAAAAAAATGAACCAATTAGATTTTTTAAAAACTTATAGTACTGTAGTTGTAGATACCGGAAATATGGAATCTATTAATAAATATAATCCACAAGATGCTACTACTAATCCTTCTTTAATTTTACAATCAGTTAATTCTGGATTATATAATTTTTTGATAGAAAAATCAGTTGTATATGCAAAAAAATTAGGAGGTTCTAAAGTTCAAATAGTTAGAAATGCAGTTAATAAGTTGTCTGTATGTATAGGTGTGGAAATATTAAAAAAAATACCGGGTAAAATATCTACGGAAGTTAATGCTTCTTTTTCATTTCATTACGATTTTTCTTTACTAGAAGCAAAAAAAATAATTAATATGTATGAAGAAGAAGGAATAGATAGATCTAGAATTTTGATTAAATTAGCTGCTACTTGGCAATGTATTCAAGTAGCAAAAGAATTAAAAAAATATAAAATTAATTCTAATTTGACATTATTATTTTCTTTTGCTCAAGCAAAAGCTTGTGCACAAGCGAAAGTATATTTGATATCTCCTTTTGTAGGTAGAATTTTAGATTGGTATATGGATAAGGGTTTGATAGATTTTTATTCTGTTAGTGAAGATCCTGGTGTTTTATCAGTAAAAAAAATTTTTGATTATTATAAGAATTATGGATATAAAACTATTATTATGGCAGCTAGTTTTCGAAATAAAGATCAAGTTTTAGCTTTATCAGGATGCGATTATTTAACTGTTTCGCCTGTTATTTTAAATAGTTTACAAGAAAGTACTGATTTTTTTCCAAAAAATTTAATTAATTTAGGATGTGAAAATAAAATTGTTTCTAATATTTATTCTGAATCAGATTTTTTATTAGAACACAATGAAGATGCTATGGCAGTAGAAAAATTATCTGATGGAATAAGAAAATTCATTTTTGATCAAAATCAATTAGAATTAATTATACAAAAATATATTTAATTTTTATTAAAATTAGTGTCTTATATGAAATATAAAAATATTAATTTTCATTCACTTTAATAAATAATTTAATACGGTAATATAATTTATGCCTATAAATCGAAAAAATTTAGCTAATGCTATTCGTTTTTTAAGTCTGGATGCTATTCAAAATGCAGAATCAGGTCATCCTGGAGCTCCTATGGGTATGGCAGATATTGCGGAAGTATTATGGAGAAATTTTTTAAAATATAATCCAAAAAATCCTAATTGGAATAATAGAGATCGATTTATATTGTCTAATGGACATGCATCGATGTTATTATATAGTGTTTTACATCTTACAGGTTATGATTTGTCGATTGAAGATTTAAAAAAATTTAGATTTCTTGGTTCAAAAACTCCAGGACATCCTGAAGTTGGATATACTCCAGGAGTAGAGATTACTACAGGACCTTTAGGACAAGGTTTGGCTAATGCTGTTGGTATGGCTATAGCAGAACGTACTTTAGGAGAATATTTTAATAGACCAAATTATTCTATTGTAGATAATTATACTTGGGTGTTTGTTGGAGATGGTTGTTTAATGGAAGGAATATCTCATGAAGCAGCTTCTTTAGCTGGTACTTTAAAATTAGGAAAATTAATAGTTATTTATGATAATAATAAAATATCTATTGATGGAAATATATCAGGTTGGTTTGATGAAAACGTGTATAAAAGATTTCAAGCTTATAATTGGCAAGTAATTAATGAAGTTGATGGACATGATGCAGATTCTATTATTAAAGCATTTAATCAAGCGAAATTAGAAACACAAAAACCTTCTTTAATTATTTGTAATACAATTATAGGTTATGGATCTCCTAATAAACAAGGTACAAAAGATTGTCATGGATCTCCTTTAGGGATAGAAGAAATTAATTTGACTCGTAAAAATTTAAATTGGAAATATCCAATATTTTTTGTACCAGAAAGTATATATAAAAAATGGGATTTTAAAGAACAAGGGAAATTATTAGAAGATAATTGGAATAACATTTTAGAAGGATACAAAAAAAAATATCCTAAATTATATTCAGAATATAATAGACGTATTAATAAAATTCTTCCAAATGAATGGGAATTAAAAAGTAATATTTTTATAGAAAATTTATTTAAAAATGAAAAGATAGTATCTACTCGTCAATCATCACAAAATATTTTAGAACAATGGAGTACTATTTTTCCAGAATTGATCGGAGGTTCTGCTGATCTTGCACCTAGTAATTTAACAATGTGGTCTGGATCTAAGTCTATTAAAGATAATTTATCTGGAAATTATATTCATTATGGTGTAAGAGAATTTGGAATGACAGCAATAGGAAATGGTATATCTCATTATGGAGGTTTTATACCTTTTACTTCTACATTTTTAATGTTCGTAGAGTATGCAAAAAATGCGGTTCGAATGGCATCTCTTATGAATACAAAACATATATTTATATATACTCATGATTCTATAGGTTTAGGAGAAGATGGTCCTACACATCAACCTATAGAACAATTATCTAGTTTGAGAATAACTCCTAATTTACATGTATGGAGACCTAGTGATCAATTAGAAACAGCTATTGCATGGAAATCAGCTCTTGATAGAAATTCAGGTCCTTCTGCTCTTATATTATCGCGTCAGAATTTAGATGTAATTTCAAGAAGTAAAACACAAATTAAAAATATTTATAAAGGTGGATATATTTTAAAAGATTTTAATGCATATCCAGAATTAATATTGATTTCTACAGGTTCTGAATTATCAATTTCTTTACATGCAGCTGAACAATTGAGTAAAGAAGGATATTCTGTCAGAGTAGTTTCTTTTCCATGTACAAATATTTTTGATAAACAAAATATTTCGTATAGAAATTTAGTTTTACCTGAAAAAGTTACTTTACGTATTGCTATAGAAGCAGGTGCTTCTGATTTTTGGTATAAATATGTAGGATTAGAAGGAAAAGTGATAGGTATTGATCAGTTTGGAGAATCTGCTTCTGCTGAAGTATTGTTTAAAAAGTTTGGGTTTACAATAGAAAATATTATTTTAGAATCTAAAAAATTATTATTTACAAAAAAAAATAAAAATGATATTTAATAATCCAAATATAAAAAAGGGGTCCCCCTTTTTTATATTTTCTTATATTTAAATTAATAATAAAAATTATTATTAAAATATAAATTTTAAAAAATATTTAAAAGGTAAAATATGATTTGTCCTATTGTTAAATTAACTCAGAAACTGATTTCGTGTCCTTCAGTTAGTCCCGATGATTTTGGATGTCAAAAAATTTTAATGCATAAATTGTTAAAGTTAGGTTTTACAATACGAAAAATTAACATTAAAGATACAAAAAATTTTTGGGCTTATAAAGGTTTTGGAGATATATTTACATTTTTAGGACATACTGATGTTGTTCCTGCTGGAAATATAAATTTATGGAAATATCCTCCTTTTCAAGGATTTATTAAGGATAATATAATTTATGGTAGAGGATCAGCAGATATGAAAGGAGCTTTATCTGCAATGGTAATAGCTATTGAAAGATTTCTTTTATTATTTCCTGATCATAAAGGAGTTTTATCCTTTCTCGTTACTTCAGATGAAGAGTCTAAAGGTACTAATGGAATAGAAAAAGTAGTAAAAAAGTTATTATTAAATAATGAAAAAATTAAATATTGTTTAGTTGGAGAACCGACTAGTTGTAATAGAATAGGTGATATTATAAAAAATGGAAGAAGAGGTTCTTTAAATGTAAAAATTATTTTATATGGTATTCAAGGGCATATTGCATACCCTGATTTATTAGATAACCCTATTCATAGTTCATTGCCTTTTTTACATGATTTAATTTCTATACAATGGGATAAAGGTAATGATTTTTTTGATCCTACTAGTTTACAAATATCCAGTTTAAAGGTAGATAATGAATCTACAAATGTTACTTCAGGGAAATTAGAAGTTTTTTTTAATTTACGATTTAATAATGAAATTACGATAGAAGGAATAAAAAATAGAATATTTTCTTTATTAAATTTTCATAAATTAAGATATTTTGTAGAATGGAATTGTTCGGGCAAACCTTTTTTAACTAAATCTGGAGAATTATTAGATAAAACAATAAATTCAATTTATAAAATTAAAAAAAAATATCCAAAATTATCTACTTCAGGAGGTACTTCTGATGGTCGGTTTGTATCGCAATATATGGGTTCACAAGTAGTAGAATTAGGTTTAAAAAATATAAATATTCATAAAATAAATGAAAATATTAAAATATCTGATTTACAATGTTTATCTAAAATTTATGAAACAATATTAATTGAAATGTTAACATAAATACATAAAGTAATATTAAAAATAATAAATATATAATTTATTTAATATTTAACGTACTAAAAATAATTATTATTATCTATTTATTAGTACGTTTATTTTACTAGAAATACAAATATTTTTTTACTTAAAATATATTTTTTTTGATTTAAAAAATATTTTTCTAAAATAATAATTTTAATTATGTCATGTATATTTAAATTATTTATTTTTTTTTTAAATAAAATAATATAAATATAAGTATTGTTAATTTTTAAATTGAACAATTTTTTTAATTATTTTTTATGCATAAAAAATTATTAATTATTTTTTTTAATAATATTTTATTTTTTTTTGATAAATTAGTTAATGGTAAACGTATTGTAGAATAATTAATCAAACCTAAAATTTTAGAAGCCCATTTTATGGGAATAGGATTAGGTTCTAAAAAAAGATTTTTGTGTAGTGGATTCAAATATGAATTGATTATTTCAGCACGAATAAAATCTTTTTTTAAGGCTAATGTACACATTTCATACATTTCTTTTGCTGCAATATTTGCTGTTACGGAAATAACCCCATGACCTCCTAGTTTTATGAAATCTAATGCTGTTTCATCATCTCCACTAATTACTAAAAAATATTTATTTTGTACCGAATTAATTATTTTTTGAACTTTTGATAGATCACCCGAAGCTTCTTTTATTCCAATAATATTTTTGTATTTTGATAGTTTTGCAATAGTATCTATATGTAAATTACATCCTGTTCTGATTGGAACATTGTATAGTATTTGAGGTAAATTGGTATTTTTTGAAATTTCTTTAAAGTGAAGATATAGTCCTTTTTGTGTCGGTCGATTATAATAAGGAGTTACGCTTAAACAAGCTGATATTCCAGAATTTTCAAATTTTTGAGTCATAGAAATACTTTCTGATGTAGAGTTAGATCCTGTACCTGCAATTATAGGTATTTTTCCTTCTGATAAATCAATTGTTCTCATTACCAAATTTATATGTTCTTTTTTGCTTAATGTAGAAGATTCGCCTGTAGTACCTACTGATACAATTGCATTTGTTTTATTTTTTATATGATATAAAATTAATTTTTTTAAACTTTGTTTACAAATTTTGCCTTTTTCATCCATTGGTGTAATAAGTGCAACAATGCTTCCTTTAAACATATTATTTTATCTCTTTTTTTTAAAAAATATTTTTAAAAATTAATTTATATATAGATTTTATATTGTAAAAATATATTCAATTGTAATAATAAAAATTTTTTATTTAAAATAATCAAAATAATGCATTAAAAATAATATTAATTTTTTATAAAAAATAATAATAAAATAATTTTATATTAAATAATAAATTTTTAATTTAAATAAAATTGATTTATAAACAAAATATTTGTATTTGAATTATTTGTATAAATTTTAAAAAAAATTTTTTAAATTTTTTTTAAAAATGTTTTTACATTTGAACATTGAGCGGTATATCTTAATAAATGATCCATTAAAATAATTGCTACCATAGATTCTGCTATCGGAACTGCTCTTATTCCTACGCAAGGATCGTGTCTTCCTTTTGTAATAATTATGGTATCTTTTTTATCTGTATCAATAGTATTTGCTGGAATAGAAATACTAGAAGTAGGTTTTAAAGAAATTTTTAATATTAAATTTTCTCCATTACTAATACCACCCAGAATTCCTCCTGCGTGATTACTGACGAATTTTTTATATGTCATTTCATCTCGATTTTCACTACCTTTTTGTTCTACTACTTTTACTCCATCTCCTATTTCTACTGCTTTTACTGCGTTTATGCTCATTAAAGCATGAGCAAGATCAGCATCTAATCTGTCAAATACAGGTTCTCCTAATCCAATAGGCATATTATTTACTTGAATAAGTATTTTTGCACCAATAGAATTTCCTTCTTTTTTTAATTGTTTAATTAATTTTTCAATATTTTTAATTTTATCAATGTCTGGACAAAAAAATGGATTTTGTTCCACTATATCCCAAGATTTTAAATCACAGTGTATATTTCCTATTTTTTTTAAACATGCTTGAATTGATATTTTATGATGTACGGACAAATATTTTTTTGCAATTGCTCCTGCTGCTACTCTCATTACTGTTTCTCGTGCTGAAGAACGACCTCCTCCTCTATAATCTCGATTTCCATATTTAAATTCATATGTTAAATCAGCATGACCAGGTCTAAATTTGTTTTTTATATCTGTATAATCTTTAGTTCGACAATCTTTATTTTTTACGATAAGTCCTATACTAGTTCCAGTAGTTTTTCCTTGAAACACTCCTGATAATATCTTTATTTTATCTGGTTCTCTTCTTGGAGTAGTATATCTAGAACTTCCTGGTTTCCTGCGATTTAAATCTTTTTGTAAATCTAAAGAAGACAATTCTAATCCAGGAGGTACACCATCTACTATACAACCTAAAGAAATTCCATGTGATTCACCGAATGTAGTAACTTTAAAAATTTTTCCAATTGTATTACCAGACATAATTGTATCCTGTAATAGTTATTTATATAAAAATGTTTTAATTTTTTTTTAAAAAAATATTTTTAAAAAAATAGATATTAGATTTTTTTAAAATGTTATATTATATAAAGTTATTTGTTTTTATTAGTTAAATTTTTATAAATTTTTAATTTTATTTAAAATTGTATTTAGGTAATAATTAATTTATGAGTAAAATTATTTCATGTTCTTCTAAAGATTCTATTATATTTCGATCTTCTTGCCAAGGAACACAAGAATTAGTACAAGATACTTTTTTGCATATAAAAAATAAAAAAAAATATACTAAAGATTTTATTTCTAAAAAAGATTTAATAGAAGAAGAAATACAAACTCATTTTTTATCTCGAAACAATTTTTCTTCAATTAATTTTGATAAAAATCCAGTTTGTTATTTACGATCAAATACTTGTAAAAATGAATTAAAAAAATTAAAAAATGGAAAATATTATCCAGATATATTCATGGATTTACATGGTTTAAATAAAAATCAAGCAATTAAAGCTTTAGGAAAATTAATTTTCAAATGTATAAAAGAAAAATTATTTTGTGCAAGTATTATACATGGACATGGTAAAAATATTCTTAAAAATCAAGTTCCAATATGGTTATCTCAACATCCAGATATTATTGCTTTTCATCAATCTCCTCAATTTTATGGAGATTATGTATCAATTTTAGTATTAATTGAAGTAAATATAAAATAATTTTTTGTATTTTAGTATAATATTTTTATATTTTTAAAAAATTTTATTTTTACATAAAATGTTCTATTTAATTAAAAATATATTCTGAATATATTTTATTATAATTATATTTTTTAAATATTAAAAAGGAACTTCTTGTGTTGTGTAATGAAAGATTGCGTATAGCTATGCAAAAGTCCGGTAGATTAAGTAAAGATTCAAAAAAATTATTGTTGCAATGTGGTATAAAGATTAATTTAAAGAAAAATCAATTAATTGCATTTGCAGAAAATATGCCAATAGATGTTATGTGTGTCAGAGATGATGATATACCTGGTTTAGTAATGGATGGAATAGTAGATTTAGGAATTGTAGGAAAAAATGTGGTTGAAGAAGAATTATTAAAAAGAAAATCAGAAAAAAAAGAATGTATTTTTTTCATTTTGATCAATTTAGATTTTGGAATTTGTCGATTATCTTTAGGCATTCCTATTAGTTCTCATTATACAGGAATCAATTTTTTTAAAAATACAAAAATTGCAACTTCGTATCCATATATTTTAAAAAATTTTTTTTTAAAAAAAAATATTTTTTTTAAGTCTTTTGTATTAAATGGATCAGTAGAAGTTGCACCTCGTATTGGTTTATCTGATGCAATATGTGATTTAATTTCTACAGGAGCAACTTTAGAAGCAAATGGTTTGCGAGAAGTATCAGTAGTATATTCATCTCGTGCTTGTTTAATATCAAAATCTAAAAATTTTTCTTCTGTAAAAAAAAAATTGATTGATAAATTAATAACTAGAATTAATGGTATTATTAAAGCTCGAGAATCGAAATATATTATGTTACACGCTCCTGTTAAAAAACTTACAGAAGTAGTAAATTTATTAAAAGGTGTAAAGAAACCCACTATTTTAAAGTTAGCTGGAGACAAAAATACTGTTGCATTACATATGGTAAGTAGTGAAAATTTATTTTGGGAAACTATGGAAAAATTAAAATCTTTAGGAGCAAGCTCGATTTTAGTTTTACCTATTGAAAAAATGATGGAATAAAGATATGAATTTAAAAAAAAATATATTTTTTTGGTCTTCTTTGAATAAAGAAGAAAAATATAAAGTATTAGTTAGACCTGTTTATAAAAAAAAAAAAGTAGTATCTGATTCAGTTTATTCAATTATTAATTCAGTAAAAAAATTTAAAGATGATTCTTTATATTACTATACTAAAATTTTTGATAAAAAAAAGATAAAAGATTTTAGAATTTCGAAAAAAAAAATACAAAATTCAAATTTTTTGGTTTCTTCTGAAATAAAAAAATCAATATTTTTAGCTAAAAAAAATATAGAAAAATTTCATAAATTACAGGTTTATGAAAATATAGATGTTGAAATTCAAAAAGGAATTAGATGTCAAAAAATTTTTTTACCCATAGAAAAAATTGGTTTGTATATCCCAGGAGGATCTGCTCCATTGATATCCACAGTGTTAATGTTAGCTATTCCAGCTCGTATCGCAAAATGTAAAAATATTATTTTATGTTCTCCTCCTTCCATAAGTAATGAAATTTTATATGCAGCACATATTTGTGGAATAAAAAAAATATATTCAGTAGGAGGAGCGCAAGCGATAGCTGCTATGGCATATGGAACCAATATAATACCTAAGGTTCATAAAATTTTTGGCCCAGGTAATGCATATGTTACAGAAGCAAAAAGACAAGTTAATAATGTTTATAATGGAACAAGTATTGATATGTTGGCAGGACCTTCTGAATTAGTTGTTATTGCGGATAATAATGCAAATGCAAACTTTATTTCTTTTGATTTGTTATCACAAGCAGAACATGGTCCAGATTCTCAAGTATTATTATTGACTTCAAGTATCAGTTTATTAGAAAATGTAATTAAAAATATAGAAATAAATATACAAAAATCAAAGAGAAAAGATATAATTTATGCATCTTTGAAAAAAAGTAGATTTATTTTAGCTAAAAATATACTAGAATGTGTTGAAATATCAAATATATATTCTCCAGAACATTTGATTATTAATACCAAAAATCCAAGAACTTTATTAGAAAAAATAAAAAATGCAGGTTCAGTGTTTCTAGGACCTTGGTCTCCAGAATCTGCTGGAGATTATGCTTCTGGGACCAATCATGTTCTTCCTACTGGAGGATATTCTCGATCTATATCTGGTTTAGGAGTTAATGATTTTAAAAAAAGTATTTCTGTTCAAGAACTGACACGCCAAGGTCTGCAAAGTATATCGGATACTGTACAAACTTTATCTTTTTTTGAAGATCTACAAGAACATAAAAATTCTATTTCAGTTCGTATGCAATCTGAAAAGGAAACTATATATTAATGTCAAATATTAAAAATATAATACGGAAAAATATAAAAAATTTAATTCCTTATCAATCTGCTAGAAAAATAAATAATTCTGGTAAAATTTTTTTAAATGCTAATGAAATTCCAATTAATAAATCAATTGATATATATCATAAAAATTTAAATCGATATCCAAATCCTCAACCCAATGATATTATAAAAAAATATTCTGAATATTCAAATATTAATACTAGTTCAATTTTAGTTACTAGAGGAGCGGATGAAGGCATAGAATTATTAATTAAAATTTTTTGTAATCCTTATGCAGATCAAATTATGACATTTCCTCCAACGTATCCAATGTATGGAATTAATGCTGATATATTAGGAATAAAAAATGTAATAATTCCATTTTTAAAAAATTGGAAATTGGATATAAACAAAATAATGTTAAATGTAAAAAATACAAAAATAATTTACTTATGTAGACCCAATAATCCTACTGGTCATTTAATTAATAAAAAAGATATAATTTATTTATTAAAGAAATTTATACATACAGGAATAATAGTAATAGATGAAGCTTATATTGAATTTTGTATCGAAGAAAGTTTAGCCTATTTAATAGATAGTTATCCTAATTTAGTGATATTACGAACTTTATCTAAAGCATTTGGATTAGCTGGTATTAGATGTGGATTTATACTAGCAAATATTGATATTATTACGTTTTTACAGAAGTCTATTACTCCTTATCCCATTCCAACTCCTGTTATAGACATAGTAAATTTTTTTTTAACTATTCCTCAAATTCAAAAAATGAATTTTTTGGTTCAAGAATTAAATCAAAGATGTATATGGTTATCTAATGAATTAAAAAAAAATACTCTTGTTAAATATGTTTTTCCTACAAAAGGAAACTATTTGTTAGTAGAATTTCTTTTTATAAAAAAAGTTTTTAATTTTTTATCCAAAAAAGGAATTATTATTCGTGCACAAAATGATAAAATTAGATTAGAAAATTGTATTAGAATTTCTATAGGAAGTAAAAATGATTGTTTAAAATTATTACAAGAATTACATGTAATTAGATCTTTAATCTTATAAAGATAGGAATTAAAAATGCTTGAAAAAGTCTTATTTTTAGATAGAGATGGAACTTTAGTACAAGAACCTAAGGATAATTTTCAAATAGATGATATTAAAAAAATATGTTTTGAAAAAGATGTAATTTCTGTATTATTAGAATTAAAATCATTAGGATATATTTTTGTTATGATTACTAATCAAGATGGTTTAGGTAGCGATAATTTTTCTTTTTGTAATTTTTATCGTTCACATAATTTTATTATTAATTTGTTTCGATCACAAGGTATTATATTTGATGATATATTGATTTGCCCTCATTTAGAAACTGATTTATGTGAATGCCGTAAACCTAATACAAAATTAGTACAATCTTGGTTAATAAATAATTCATTAGATAAAAATAATAGTTATGTTATTGGAGATAGATATACAGATATTGAACTATCTCATAATATGGGAATTAAAGGAATACTTTATCATAGAAAAAATTGTTCTTGGAAAAAAATAAAAGAAAAAATTTTATTAAAAAAAAAATATTTTAATTTTGTACGAAATACTAGAGAAACAGTGATTTGTATTAAGTTGTTTTTATGTAATAAATATTTTAAAAAAAATAATATTAAAACTGGAATTGGATTTTTTGATCATATGCTTGAACAAGTTTCTGTTCATAGTGGTATTAATTTTGATATTATAGTGCACAAACAAGATTTATATATTGATGATCATCATACAGTAGAAGATGTAGCAATTGTTTTAGGTCAATCATTATGTAAATTATTAAAAAATAATAAAACAGGTATTAAAAGATATGGTTTTGTATTACCGATGGATGAAAGTTTATGTTATTGCGTTATAGATGTTTCAGGTCGTTCAAATTTACAGTTTCATGCAAAATTTAAATATGAAAAAATAGGAAATTTACATACAGAAATGATTTATCATTTTTTTAAAACTTTATCAGAAAATATGAATATTACAATACATTTAAAAGCTAGAGGAAAAAATGATCATCATATTGCGGAAAGTTTATTTAAATCATTTGGACAAGCATTAAAGAAATCTCTTGAATATTCTGGAACTCCTATGATATTAAGTTCTAAAGGAATATTATAAATGAGTATAATAATAATTGATACTGGTTGTTCTAATCTTTCTTCTTTATCATTTGCAATTCATAGATTAGGATATAAACCTATAATTACTAGTAATTATAAAGATATTCGTATTGCAAAAAAAATATTTATACCTGGTGTAGGAACTGCAAAAACAGCAATGTATAATTTAAATAAATATAATATTGTTCAAGAAATTCAAGAAGCAAAAGTTCCTGTTTTGGGGATTTGTTTAGGTATGCAAATTTTAGGCTCTTATAGTATGGAAAATAATGTAAAAACAAAAACATTAGGTATTTTTGATTCTATAGTTGTTTCTATGAAAAAAAATAAATTATCATTACCTCACATAGGATGGAATTATGTTTTACCTGTAAAAAATAATGTTTTATTAAAAAATATTAAAAAAAAGGAATATTTTTATTTTATACATCAATATATTTTTCCAATAAATATTTTTACTATAGCTAAAAGTATTTATGGGGAATCATTTAGTGCTATTATGTGTAAAAAAAATTTTTACGGAGTGCAATTTCATCCTGAAAAATCAGGTAAATATGGTTCAATATTAATAAAAAATTTTTTAGAGATATAAATATGATTATTCCAGCAATGGATTTGTATAAAAACAAAGTTGTACGATTATATCAAGGGAAATATAATAAAATAATAAACTATTCTTATAACATAAATGATTTATTGCTAAAATATTCTATTCCTGGTATTGAAAGAATTCATATTGTTGATTTAGAAGCTGCAAAAAATCCGAATAATAGACAAATTACATTGATAAAAAAAATATTACAAAAAATAAAAGTTCCTGTACAGATCGGAGGAGGTATTAGAAATGTAGATGACATACGAGAAATATTATTTTTTCCTAATACTCGAGTTGTGATAGGATCTTTAGCAGTAGAAAATAAGGAAAAGTTAAAAAGTTTTTTTAAGCTATTTTCTCCTGAAAAAATAGTTTTATCTTTAGATATAGAAATAAATCAAAAAGGTATGAAATTAGTTCAGATTAATGGATGGAAAAAAAATACTTTTGTATTATTAGAAGATTTGATAAGTGATTTTTATGATATTGGTTTAAAACATATATTATGCACTGATATTTCTAAAGATGGAACTTTACATGGTCCAAATTTTAATTTATATAAAGAATTATCAAATAAATTTAAAAGATTACACATTCAGGCTTCTGGAGGAGTTGGTAAATTGTTAGATATAGTAAAATTAAAACAAAATAATGCAAAAAGTATTATAATTGGAAGATCATTTTTGGAAAATAGATTTACAGTTCAAGAGGCAATATCATGCTTGCAAAACGAATAATTCCTTGTTTAGATGTAAAAGATGGTGTAGTTGTCAAAGGAATTGAATTTTGTCATCATAAGAACGTAGGAAAAATTCTTGATTTAACAAAATTATATGTTAATTCTGGAGCTGATGAATTGGTTTTTTATGATATTGCAGCTTCTGCAAGAAATAAATTAGTAAAAAAAAAATGGATAATAAAAATAGCAGAAATAACAGATATTCCATTTTGTGTAGCAGGTGGAATTTCAAATTTAAAAGAAGTAGAAATGATACTAGCACTTGGTGCAGATAAAATATCAATAAATTCTCCAGCAATTAAAGATCCTTATTTTATTAGTCGGATAGCTGATCGTTTTGGAACTCAATGTGTGGTAGTTGGAATAGATTCTTGGTATGACAAACAAGCAAATGTATATAGTGTTTTTCAATATTCTGGAGATATAAATAAAACTATAAAAACAAATATACAAACTATAGATTGGGTAAAACGTGTGCAAGAATTAGGAGCTGGAGAGATAGTATTAAATGTGATTAATCAAGATGGAAAAAAAAATGGATATGATTTATGTCAATTAAAAAAAATTCGTAAAATTTGTAAAATACCTTTGATAGCATCAGGTGGAGCAGGATCTAAAAATGATTTTTTTGATCTTTTTAAAAAAGTTTCTGTTGAAGGTGCTTTAGCTGCTTCTGTTTTTCATAATAAAAATATAAATATTTTTGATTTAAAAAAGTTTTTGCATAAAAAAGGAATACCAATAAGAATATGATAAATAAAAATAAAATAATTTCATTAATAGATTGGAAAAAAATACATGGAAATATTCCAGTAATTGTTCAAAACAATTGTTCTGGTGAAGTTTTAATGCATGCATTTATGAATAGACAAGCTATAGAACAAAGTATAGAGACTAGTTTTGTTACATTTTATTCACGTACTAAAAAAAGATTATGGAAGAAAGGAGAAACTTCTGGAAATTTTTTAAAAATTAAAAAAATATTTTTGGATTGTGATAATGACTGTTTATTAATTTTAGTTAAACCTATAGGAAAAACTTGTCATTTGGATAAAAACAGTTGTTTTTCTTCTAAAAATAATAAACATATTCCAGAATTTACATTCTTATATTATTTAGATAATTTAATTGAACATAAAAAAAATGATTTTAATAATTTTTCTTATACAAATAATTTATTTCAAGAAGGAAAAAAAAGAATTGCACAGAAAGTAGGAGAAGAAGCAATAGAGGTAGTTATTGCTGCTATAGAAAAAAAAAATAAAGATCTTATTGAAGAAAGTTCAGATTTGATATACCATTTTTTAGTATTATTACATAGTCATAATTTAGATTTAAAGGTTATAATAGAAAATTTAAAAAGTCGATATTTTATTAAAAACAAATAAAAATTTTTTTTAAAAAAATTATTATTTTTTATTTATAAAAATTTTTATTTTTTATAAAAAAAATTTTTATCATTTTATTTTAAAATATAAATATTTTAATTTTACATAATATATATTAATAATATTTAAGGTAAAATTTGATGCTAAAAAAACAAGTGGGTGTTATAGGTATGGCAGTAATGGGATATAATTTAGCCTTAAATATTGAAAGTAAAGGTTATTTAGTATCAATATTTAATAGATCTCATGAAAAAACAAAAGAAATAATTTCTAAAAATCAAGAAAAAAAAATTTTTCCTTATTTTAATTTAAAAGAATTCATCTTTTCTTTAGAAAAACCAAGAAAAGTATTATTAATGATACAAGCTGGTTGTGCAATAGATAATGTTATTAATTCTATTCTTCCTTATTTAGAAAAAGGAGATGTAGTAATAGATGGGGGGAATAGTTTTTATCAAGATACAATTATTCGTAATCGTTATTTAGAAAAAAAAGGTATATATTTTATAGGAGCAGGTATTTCAGGAGGAGAAGAAGGGGCGCTAAAAGGACCTTGTATTATGCCTGGAGGTTCTAGAAAAGGATATTTTATTATTGAATCTTTATTCAAAAATATTTCTGCTAAAATAAATAATCAATCTTGTGTAGATTATATTGGAGAAAATGGTTCTGGACATTATGTAAAAATGATACACAATGGAATTGAGTATGGAGATATGCAGCTTATATCTGAATCTTATTCTTTTTTAAAAAATATATTAAATTGTAACAATATTGAAATATCAAATATATTTTCTGATTGGAATAAAGGAGAGTTGAATAGTTATTTAATTGAAATAACTAAAAATATTTTTAATAAAAAAGATAATAAAGGAAATTATATTATAGATTCTATTTTAGATGAGGCTTCTAGTAAAGGAACTGGAAAATGGGTAAGCCAAAATTCTCTCGAATTAGAAGAACCTTTATCTTTAATTACAGAATCTGTTTTTGCTAGATATATATCTAATATGAAAAATCAAAGAATTATAGCCAACAAAAAACTAAATGGACCATATATTAAAAAAAATAATTTTGTAAAAAAAGAATTAATTGAAAAAATTAGACAAGCTTTATATTTAGGAAAAATTATTTCTTATGCACAAGGTTTTTCTTTATTACGTAAAGCATCCGAAAAATATAATTGGAAATTAAATTTTAAATCTATTGCTAGTATATTTAGATCAGGTTGTATTATACGCGCTAGTTTATTAGATAAAATTTCAGAAGAATATGAAAATAATAAAAATTTGTTAAATCTTTTAATTACTCCTTATTTTTCGAAAATATCTAATTTATATCATATATCTTTACGTGATATTGTTTCATTGTCTGTTATTCACGGTATATCTGTACCTGCTTTTTGTTCCGCTATTTCATATTATGATGGATATCGATCTATTAATTCTAATGCTAATTTAATTCAAGCGCAGCGTGATTATTTTGGATCTCATACATATAAAAGAATTGATCAAATAGGATCATTTCATACACAATGGGTATAGTTCAATGTTTTTATACTTTTTTTTAGTTACTAGTTTTTTACTATGCAGTAGAGATTCGATATATTATGTAAATTATTAATAATTTTAATACCCAGAATGTTTTTAACATTCTGGTTAAAATTATGAAAAAAATGTTTATTTTTGCGAAATTAATAAAATATGTTTTTATATATAATAATTAGTATAAATAAATTAAATATGATTAATATATAAATATTATAATTTTATTTATATATTTTTTATAATATATATATATAAATATAAATTTTAATTTTATTAATTAATATTTTTACAAGAGATATATTAATGCAAATTAAAAAAAAAATTTTAGTAACATGTGCTTTTCCATATTCAAATGGTTCTATTCATTTAGGTCATTTGTTAGAACATATTCAAGCAGATATATGGGTTAGATATCAAAAAATGCAAGGTAATACTGTTTTTTTTATTTGTTCAGATGATTCGCATGGAACAGCGATAACATTAAAATCTAAAAAAGAAAAAATTACTCCTGTTCAATTAGTAAAAAAAATTATTTTAGAACATAAAAAAGATTTTAAAAATTTTAATATTTTACATGATAATTATTCTTCTACACATTCTATAGAAAATTTATCTTTTGTCAGAAAAATATATTTTATTTTACAAAAAAAAAAATTGATAAAAAAAAAATACATATATCAATTTTACGATACAAAAAAAAATATTTTTCTTTCTGATCGATTAGTACAAGGAACATGTCCAGATTGTAATTTCAAAAATCAATATGGAGATCATTGCGATAATTGTGGATCTACTTATTCTGCTATTCAATTAATAAATCCAAAATCTGTTTTATCAAATAGTATTCCAAAAATTAAAAAATCTGAACATATATTTTTTGATTTACCTAAGTTAGAACTTGTTTTAAAAAAATGGATTTATTCTGGATCATTGCAAAATACAGTTTTAAATAAAACAAAAGAATGGTTTAATAAAGGTTTAAGACCTTGGGATATATCCCGTGATAAACCTTATTTTGGATTTAAAATACCTGGTTTAATAGATAAATATTTTTATGTTTGGTTAGATGCATCTATTGGATATATTAGTAATTTTAAAAATTTTTGTACAAAAAATAAAATAAAATGTTTTAATGATTTTTGGAATGAAAATACACAATGTGAGTTACATCAATTTATAGGAAAAGATATAATTTATTTTCATACTTTGTTTTGGCCATCTATTTTGCATTCTATTAATTTTCGAAAACCAAGTAAAATAATTGTTCACGGACATGTTACATTTAATGGTAGTAAGTTGTCTAAATCTAAAGGTTTATTAATTTTAGCAAAAGATTGGATTAATTATTTAGATTCGGATAGTATTCGATACTATTATGCTAGTAATCTTTCATCTAAAGTAGAAGACATAGAAATTAATTTGTATTCTTTTAGAGAAAAAATTAATTCAGATATTGTGAATAAAATAGTTAATATTGCTTCTCGCAGTTCAAGTTTTATTCATAAATATTTTGATGGAATTTTATCTTCCAAAATAGAAGAATTTAATTTATATAAATATTTTGTTTCTTCATCTATTGAAATAGAATGCTTTTTAGAAAAAAAAGAATTTAAAATGGCTATTCAAAAAATATTAAAAATGGCTGATTATGCTAATCAATATATTAACGATACAAAACCTTGGTCTATTGATAAAAATAAATCAAAAAGTTTATATAAATTACAGCAGGTATGTTCTTTAGCAATTAATTTTTTTAGATGTATTATGACTTGGTTAAAACCAATCATGCCAAATTTATCTATTAAAGTAGAAAAATTTTTAAATATTGTTTTAAATTTTAATACATTACAAAATCCATTATTAAATCATAAGATTTCTAAATTTACAATTTTGTATAAAAGAATTTCTTTGAAAGAAATTGATGTTTTTTTACATGATATTAAAAAAAGTTATTTTTAAACAATTTTTTTTATCCAAGATATCGTCCAGAATTTTTTATTGTTTAATTTTATTTTATTTTTTACAGTAAATACTCCTAAAGCTGAAATAAATTTTTCATTATAAAATAGAAAAGGAATACAATTTCTTTGCCATGCAGGAATATTTAGTTTTTGAAATATTTTTTTTATTTTTTTTTCTTTTTTTTCTCCTAATATCCATATTTTTTTACTGCATTGAAATCGAATACTAACTATTTCATTTTTTTTAGGTTTAAGTATTCTATTTCCTGAAATATTTTTTTCTATATAACCTAAATGATATGGAAGCTTTAATGAATTAAAAGGTGTATTCCATATAATAATTTTTTTCTTTATATTAGGAAAAACAGGAAATATATCAATTTTATTCTTATAGCGCATAATTTTTTTTTTATTGATAAAAACTATGTTTTTATAATTTTTATTGTTATATATAATTTCTTTATAAATTCTATTAATGGATATATATGATGGAAATTTTTCTTTTTTAATTTTAATCCATTTTCGTAAAATTATGCTACATAGTTCTCGAGTTTGTTTTTTTAAAACATCTATGTTTAAAGAGTTATCGATATTTAAACATTTTTTGAATATTTTATTAGATAATAAATTTATTATTTTTTCATTTTCTTGGCATATTTTTATTGTACGTGAACAAGTTTTAATAAAATTAGGCCACTTTTTTTCTAGTTTGGGGAATATCACGTTTCTAATAAAATTTCGGTCATAATAATTATTTTTATTAGATTTGTCTTCTATCCACGATATATTATTTTTAATGGCAAACTGATATATATTTTTTTTTTTTGTATATATTAAAGGTCTGATAATTTTATTTGAAAAGAATTTTTTATATTCATACATTCCAGATATTCCTGTTATTCCGGAACCTCTTTTTACAGATAATATAAAATTTTCGCATTGATCATTAAGATGATGAGCTGTAATTAATATTTCTTTTTTTAATATTTCTTTTTTTATTATTTTAAATCTTTGAATTCTTAATTTTTCTTCTGTATTAGATTTTTTTTTAATTTTTTTATCAATGTGTTTTATTATTAGAGGAATTTTATATGTATTACATACTTTTTTACAATGATTTTCCCATGATATAGAATGGGAACTAAATAAGTGATTAATGTGAATTGCTCTAATATTCTTAATTAATTGTTTTTTTTTTAATATAAAAAGTTCATGTAATAAAACACTTGAATCTAATCCTCCACTATATGCTATTAAAATTGATTCTTGTTTTTTTATATATTTAAATAATATTTTTGATATTTTATCTTCTATTTTCATAAATAAAACTATTGTATTTTTGTATAAAATATTGTTTTATTATAAATTTTACGTCCGAGAGGAATTGAACCTCTGACATTCACCATGTCATGATGATGCTCTACCAATTGAGCTACGGACGTATTTTTTTTTATAATTATTTTATGATATAATAATTTTAATTTTAAATAAAATGTTTTTTAAAAAAATATTTTTATTGAAAATAATAAATTAATTATTTTATTAAATATAAATTTTTTAATTTTAAAAAAAATATATATAAGAACATATTTTCAGATATTAAATTTTTAAGAAATTATGAATAAAAAAAAAAGAAATTTAATTTTATACTTATTTAATTCTAAATATCCTAACCTCAAAACCGAGTTAGCATTTAATTCTCCGTTTGAATTATTAATTTCTGTTGTTCTATCAGCACAATCTAGAGATAAAGTTGTTAATAAATCTACTGCAGTTTTATATAAATTTGCTAATACACCTTCTAAAATTCTTAAAATGGGTATATATAATCTTAAGAAATATATTAAAAATATTGGATTATATAACAATAAAGCAAAAAATATTATTAAAATATCAAAAATTTTAAATACAAAATATAAAGGGAAAATACCCAATAATAGATTTGATCTTGAAAATCTTCCTGGAGTAGGAAGAAAAACTGCTAATGTTGTTTTGAATAATATATTTTTGAAACCAACTATAGCTGTAGATACACATGTATTTCGAGTTTCAAATAGAACTTCTTTTGCTGTAGGAAAAAATGTATTAGATGTAGAAAATAAATTATTAAAATTAGTTCCATTAAAGTTTAAATCATTTCTTCATAATTGGTTCGTATTTCATGGAAAAAAAATTTGTAGATCTAAAAATCCGAAATGTTTTATTTGTTTTATCAATCATTTATGTGAATTTAAAGATAAAGTAGTATAAATTTTTATTTATTTTATAAATTTATATTTTATTTATTATAAAATTATATGTAATAATAATTAATCAAAATGGAATAATTAATGTTTTTAATTATCAAAGTAGTAATTTTTTTACCATTATATTCTTGTTTTAATTATTTAATTCCTTTACATACTGTTTCTTTAATTGGATATCGAGTTTTAATTCCTTTTAAAAATCGTATAGAAGTTGGAATAATTATTAATTATGTAAAAAAAAATGAATTAAATAATAAAAATAGATGTAATTTAAAAAAAATATTTTTAGTAATTGATAATTTTCCTGTATATTCGAAAAAATTTTTTTTACTTTTATATTGGTGTGAAAAATTTTATCATATAGAAATTCCTATATTAATGTATTTTATTGTTCCTAATTTTTTAAAAAAAGGTAATAATATATTATATGATTACATATTTTTTTGGAAAATGATAAATAAAAAAATTGATTTTTATATAAAAAACATAGATCGTACTAAATATAAATTAATTGTTACAAAAATTATAAAAAAAAAAAAAAATTATTAATGAAAAAATAAAAAAAATTAGAAATAAAAAGAATTTTTTGTGTAATAAATATCAAAAAAAAATATTTATTTTTTTAAAAAAATATTATTTTAAAAATTTTTTTTTCTCAATAGACATTTTAAAAAAAAACAAAATTTTTTATTTAAATAAAAATTATATTTTAGAAATAAATAATATTTTTGTTAAAAAAAAATTATTTAAACCTTGGTTATTAACTGAAATTTGTGATTTTAAAAAATTGGAAACTTATCTTTTTCTATCTTTTTCTATTATTAAAAAAGGTTTACAAGGTTTAATTTTAGTAGAAAGTATGCATTCTAGTTTTGTATTACAATTAAAAAAAAATTTAAAAATAAGATTTAAAATTCATGTAGAAGAATATCATTCTAATATCAGTATAAAAAAATATAATAATATATGGAAAATTATTAGAAAAAAAATTCCAGTAATTATTATTTCAACAAAAGAAGGTATTTTTCTTCCTATGGAGAATTTAGGTATTATTATTGTTAATAATGAAAGTTCTATAGAATATAAAATTAAAAATCGATGGTTTTGTAATGCAAGGAATATTGCCATTGTTAGAGCTAAAAAAGAAAATATTCCAATATTATTGGAATCTTATCGGTGGAATATTAGTTCAAAAAAAAATGTATTAGATAAAAAATATTATTTTATAAATTTGTATAATTTATATAAAAAAAATGTAAAAAGACAAAAAAAAATTATTTTTATATATTCTAATCGAGAACAATACAAAGGAATTTTTTCATTAAAATTAATTCAAAAAACAGAATATTACTTAAAAAAAAATAAAAATGTATTATTTATAGTAAATAAGAGCTTTTTTTCTATTTTTAATATATTAAAATGTAAAAAATGTAAATATATAGAAAAATGTACTGTTTGTAACCAATACTATCGATTTTATGATCATTATCAAGAATTATTTTGTCATTTTTGTTTTGTTAGAAAAAATATTTATTTTCTTTGTACAAAGTGTAATACACATTCTTTATTTTCAGAAAGAATTGGTATTAGTTTCATTAAAAAAAATTTAAATAAATTTTTCTATAAAAAAAATATTATATATATATATAATAAAAAAAATTTATTGGAAGTAAAAAAAAAATTAAATAGTAAATCAATTTTACGATTACAAACGCCTTCAATAATTTTTTTATGTGATGATTTTGTTTGTAATTTTTGGATACAAGACATTTCTTTTATTGCTTTTTTATCTTTAGATTATTTAAAATATTCTAATAAATTTAGACAGTTAGAATATTTTGTACAAAAATATGAAGTTTTACATTCAAAAATAAATTATCATTCATATATATCTGAAATACTTATACAAATATTTGAAAAAAATATATTTTTAATAAATTTTTTTTCTAAAGGGTATAATTATTTTTTAGAACAAACTTTTCGATTTCGAAAAATAAATAGCTTACCACCTTTTTCGTATCATATAGTTATGTTTTTTAATGATAAAAAAATAAAAAAAATAAAATTTCTTATTTTTTTTTTAAAAAATTTTATAAATCAAAATAATAATTTTTTTATTATGGATTTAATTATTTTGGAATCAGACAATATACAATTTAATAAATATAAAAAATATTATTATTTTAAAATTTTATTGTCTTATAATAATTTAAAAAAAATACATTATTTTGTAAATAAAATTATTTTATTAATTAAAAATAATAAAATTTTTAGAAGTATATTAATTAAAGTTGATTCTGATCCGATCGATAATTAAATATATCTTTTTACTCTTTTTTAATAGGTGTTTTATGTGTGAAATAGATTTAATCAAAAAACTTTATGACAGAAATTTAATTTCTTATATTTCTAATGAAAAAAAATTGAAAAAACATATTTCAAAGAAAAATATATCTGTATATTGTGGTTTTGATCCAACAGCAGATAGTCTACATATAGGACATATTTTACCTTTATTAATATTAAAAAAATTTCAAAAATATGGTCATATTCCAGTTATATTAATAGGAGGAGCAACTAGTTTAATTGGGGATCCTAGTTTTAAGAATGTTAAAAGAAAAAATAATAAAAAAAAAGATATTAAAATTTGGGAAAAAAAAATTATTTTTCAAATAAAAAAATTTTTAGATTCTAAAAATAAAAAAAATAAAGAAATTATTGTCAATAACAATAGCTGGTTTAAAAATATCAATTTATTAAATTTTTTAGATACAGTAGGTAAGTATTTTTCAATTAATAGCATGATTAATAAAGATTCTGTAAAAAAAAGAATACAAAGAATAGATCAAGGAATATCTTTTACAGAATTTTCTTATAGTTTATTTCAAGCTTATGATTTTTTAAAATTGTATTTAAATTATAATGTTACTCTTCAAATAGGTGGATCAGATCAGTGGGGTAATATTTCTTCAGGAATTCATTTAGTTCAAAAAACTAAAAAAAAAGAAGTATTTGGAATGACATTACCTTTATTAATAAAATCTGATGGAAAAAAATTTGGAAAATCAGAAAACAAAAATATTTGGTTAGATCCTAAAAAAACAACACCTTATCATTTTTATCAGTTTTGGGTTAATGTATCTGATAAAGATGTTTTTTATTTTTTAAAAATTTTTTATATTTTATCAAAAAAAGAAATAAAAAAAATTCAAAAAGAAGGTGTATTGGGATTAATTAGATCTAAAAAAATATTAGCAGAAAAACTGACTATATTAATACATGGTACTAATGTTTTAAAAAAAGTTAAAAATATTGTTAAAAATTTATTTTATAGCAGAATAGAAAATTTAAGTGAATCTGATTTTAATCAAATAATTTCTTCAGGAAATAATACAGGAATACCTGTTTTTGTATTAAAAAAAAACGAAAATTTACAAAAATGTTTAGTTTTTATAAACTATTCTCATTCTTTAAAACAATCTAGAAATTTAATTTATTCCAAATCAATTCAAATTAATGGTAAATGTATTATTGATCCTAATTATATTTTTAATGATTATGATAAATTGTTTAATAAGTTTACTATAATAAAAAAAGGAAAAAAAACATTTTCAATTTTAAAATGGTAAAATAAATAATTTTATTACTTTACAGAAAAACTTTCTCCACAACCACATACATTTTTTACATTAGGATTATTAAATGTAAAATTTTTACTTAAATTTGTATTTTTGAAGTCTATTTCTATTCCATCTAAAAAATTTATATTTTTTTTTAAAATATATATTTGTATTTTATTTATATTAAATTTTATTGTTTTTAAATTTTTTTTATTTTCAAAAAATTCAATTGAATATTTAAATCCAGCACATCCTGATTTTTTTATATTTAATAAAATTTTTTCGTGATTTTTAATTTTTGTATTTAAATAACAAATTTGATTATATGCTTTTTTACTAATTGTAATTCCTTTCAATTTTTTTTTCATTTCTTTTTTCATATATTTTTGCAACTTTAATAATTATTAATATTATATAAATTTTTAAAAAAAATTTTTTATTTATATTTCAATTAATTATATCATAATATATTTTTTTATAAAAATTTTATATAAAAAAGTATATTTTTTCGTATAATTTAAATTATAAAAAAATTATTAAGGATATATTGTAGTGTCGTTTAGTATAAAAATTGCACGAATAAACATAGATTTTTTAAAGACATTTTTTATTTTTTTATTTATTTTTTTAATGATTGGTTTTAGTGTATTAGTTATGTATCCTTTTTTTTTAGGATTTATATGGTCAGGAATAATTGTTATTGCTACATGGCCTATTTTGTTAAAATTACAAAATTTTATAGGTGGAAAAAGATCTTTAGCTATTTTTTCTATTATTATTTTGTTAATCTTATTGTTTGTAATGCCTGTATTATTTTTATTACATGCAGTAATTGGTAATACTATACCTATCATGTATTTTATACATTTTAGTCGCATGTTTTTACCAAATTTAATATGGCTACAAGATTTTCCTTTTTTAGGAACAAAAATATTTTTACAATATCAAAGATTATTGCAAGAAGGAAGTGGATGTTTTTTTAGTAATGTACAACCATATATTAAAAGTACAACTTCGTTTTTTTTTATTCAAGTTAGTTTTTTTGGGAAATTATTAATACATGTTTTTTTTATGTTAATTTGTAGTATTATTTTGTATTGGAATGGTGAAAAAATTTCTAACATTATAAGATATTTTTCTTTTAGACTAGGATCTCGTATAGGGTATATAATAGTTTTATTAGCAACGAAATCGATAAGAGCGATTGCTTTAGGAGTTGTTGCGACTGCATTTATACAAGGTTTTTTATCAGGTGTTGTATTAATTACATATAATATTGTTTATCCTATTTTTTTCATTATCTTAATTATTTTTTTTTGTTTAATTCAAGTTGGTGCATTATTAGTTCTAATACCTATTATTATATGGTTGTATTGGTGTGGAGATGTTTACAAAGGAAGTGTTTTATTACTTTGGAGTGGATTAATATTTTTTTTAGATAGTATATTAAGAACAAAATTAATTAAAATGCACGCTAATTTACCTTCTTGGATAATTTTTTCTGGAGTTATTGGAGGTTTAATAGCATTTGGATTTATAGGAATTTTTGTTGGTCCTGTGATATTATTTATATCTTGTCGTTTATTTTCTTTTTGGATATATAAAACATCTATTTTTTATTTTTTGTCGCATAGTTTACCTTACCAAAAAGTTAAAAGAATCAAATTTAATAAAAATGTTTAATTTTATTAATATAATTTTAAATATATATTGAATAAGAATTATAAATATAAAAATTTATTTTTATTTATTAAAAATGTTTTTATATCATTTTAATAATTTAATTTTTTAATATTATAAAAATATGTATTTTTAAATTTTTAATAATTAATACATTATAAAAATTTTTAACATAATTTTTTTAGAGAAAAAAATGAAAAAAACAGATGAATTACGTACAGTACGAACTGATCCTTTAGTTCAACCGGTAGAATTAGCTAAAAAATATTATATTAATTCTAAAATAATGGATAATGTTATTAAAACAAGAACTAATATTGCTAATATTATTACAGGAAAAGATGCAAGATTACTTGTTGTTATCGGTCCTTGTTCGGTACATGATCCTATAGCTGCTGTAGAATATGCAAATCGATTGTTTGAATTGCGAAAAAAATATTCTTCTAGATTAGAAATTATTATGCGTACTTATTTTGAAAAACCTAGAACAGTGGTAGGATGGAAAGGATTAATTGCTGATCCATATTTAGATGGTAGTTTTCAAGTTAATAAAGGTTTAGGTATTGCTCGGAAATTATTATTGGATATCAATGATATTGGAATGCCTTCTGCAACTGAATTTTTAGATATGGTTATAGGACAATTCATTGCTGATTTAATTAGCTGGGGTGCTATTGGAGCTCGAACTACTGAAAGTCAAATTCATCGTGAAATGGCTTCAGCTCTTTCTTGTCCTGTAGGATTTAAAAATGGAACAGATGGAAATATTAAAATTGCTATAGATGCAATTCGAGCTACACAAGCTAGACATTTGTTTTTGGCACCAAATAAAAATGGACAAATGACTATTAATCATACTAGTGGAAATCCATTTAGTCATATTATTATGAGAGGTGGAAAAAAGCCTAATTATTCTCATCAAGATATAAATAATGCTATAAATTTACTAAAAGAATTTAATCTTCCAGAATATTTGATGATTGATTTTAGTCATGCAAATTGTTTAAAAGAACATAAACGTCAAATTAATGTAGCAAAATCAGTTTCTAAACAAATTTATAATGGTTCTAAAAATATTTTTGGTGTTATGATAGAAAGCTTTTTAGTAGAAGGATCACAAGATATTAATAAAAAAGATTCTTTAATATATGGAAAATCTATTACTGATCCTTGTTTAAATTGGAAAGATAGTGTTGAAATTATAGATAGATTAGCAGAAGCTGTAAATATTCGTTTTTAAATTTTTTATTAAAAATTATGCCAGATTAAGAACAAGCTGGCATTTTTAAGAATTAAATAATATATTTATTTTTGTATTTTTATTTTGAATTCAATAAATTGATTTAAAATAAAAATATATGAAAATTGTGTATTACAGTTTTATAAATAATCTTATATTTTGTAATAAAATAAAAAAATAATTTTTAAATTAATAAAATAAAATTTTAATATAAGAGATACACAAAATATGTCTATAAAGATTTGTTTAAATGGAATAAGTAAAATTTATAGTAAACCTATTTCTTTGATAAAAGTAATTGAAGATATTCAACCTAGTTTGTTAAAAGTTTGTGTAGCTGGTATTATTAATAAAAAAATTGTAAGTATATATTCTATTATAGAAAATAGTTCTAATATTATGATAATAACTAGTAAAGATAATTTATCTTTGGATATTATTCGAAGTTCATGTGCTCATTTATTAGGATATACAATTAAAAAATTATGGCCTAATTCTTACAGATCTAATATATATATTAATAATTCAGGTTTTTATTATGATTTTGAAATATCTAGGAATATTAATAAACAAGATTTATATTTAATAGAATCAGAAATGAAAAGTTTAGTTGCATTAAATTATGCAATAAAATTTAATAATAAAACTTTAGTAGAAGCTAAAAAATTATTTTTAGAAAATAATGAAAAGTATAAAGTAATATTATTAGATCGATATTCAAAAAAAAAAAAAAAAATTTATTAAAATTTTTTCGCATCAAAAAAATATAGATATTTTTACTGGAATTCAAGTTCCATTTATTGGTTTATGTTCAAATTTTAAAATTCAAAAAGTATCTAGTGTATATTGGGATAATAATAGAAAAAATACAAGTTTAAATAGAATTTATGTAATATGTTGGGCTAATAAAGTGCAATTAGATCAACATGTACATAAATTACAGGAATTAAATAAACGTGATCATAGAAAAATATCTAAAAAATTGGATTTATATCATGTTCAAGATGATGCCCCTGGAATGATATTTTGGCATTCTAACGGATGGGTTATATTTAAAGAATTAGAAAATTTTATTCGTAGTGAATTAAAAAAATATAATTATCAAGAAGTGAAAACTCCTTTAATTATTGATAAAAAAATTTGGGAAAAAAGTGGGCATTGGGAAAATTATAAAAAATTTATTTTTACTACTTCTTCTGAAAATAGAAATTATTGTATAAAACCAATGAATTGTCCGGCTCATATACAAATTTTTAATCAAAAATTACGATCATATCGTGATCTTCCTATACGTATTTCTGAATTTGGAATATGTCATCGAAAAGAATCTTCAGGGTCTTTACATGGTTTAATGAGAGCACGTAGTTTTACACAAGATGATGGTCATATTTTTTGTACTAAAAATCAAATTCGTAATGAGATTAATTCTTGTTTAAATATGATTCTGAATGTATATAATATTTTTCATTTTAAAAAGATAAAAATAAATTTGTCTACACGTCCAGAAAATCGTATCGGAGATGAAAATACTTGGAATCAGGCAGAAAATGATTTAATTAGTTCTTTGAATGAAAAAAAATTAGATTTCAATTATCAAAAAGGAGAAGGAGCTTTTTATGGTCCTAAAATTGAACTTTTATTAGAAGATTCTTTGGATCGAACATGGCAATGTGGAACAATACAATTGGATTTTTATTTATCATCTTTATTGAATGCAAAATATGTAAATAAGAATAATGAAAAAAAAAATTCAGTTATAATACATAGAGCTATATTAGGTTCAGTAGAAAGATTTATTGGTATGATTACAGAAGAATATATCGGTTCTTTTCCGACTTGGTTATCACCTATTCAGGTGCTGGTAGTTAATATTACTGATAATCAAATTTCTTATGTAAATAATCTCAAGATAAATTTATTTAATAATGATATTAGAGCTAATATAGATATACGAAATGTTTCTATTGGATTAAAAATTCGAGAATTTATGATGTTACGTATTCCTTATATGTTAATTTGTGGTGATAAAGAAATTAATACTAATACAGTAAGTGTTCGAACTAGATCTGGAAAAAATTTTAATAATATAGATTTTAATTTTTTTGTTAAAAAAATAAAACAAGAAATATATAAAAAAAGTTATAACAGTTGGGAGGAGTAAAGTATTAAAGGTGTAAAGAGAGTTCAACCAATACGACCAAATCGAATTAATAACGACATCAATTCTTCTAAAGTTCGTTTAACGGGTGTAGAAGGAAATCAAATTGGAATTTGTGATTTACAAGAAGCATTAAAAAAATCGCGAGAAATGGGTCTTGATTTGGTTGAAATTAGTCCAAATGCTAACCCTCCGGTATGTCGTATTATGGATTATGGAAAATTTTTATATGAAAAAAGTAAATCTTTTAAAGAACAAAAGAAAAAACAAAAAGTTATACATGTAAAAGAAGTAAAGTTTCGGCCATGTACTGAAGAAGGAGATTATCAAGTGAAATTAAGAAATATTATTAGGTTTTTATCTGCTGGTAATAAAGTAAAAATTACACTAAGATTTAGAGGAAGAGAAATGGCTCATCAAAAAATAGGAATAAAAATATTATATAGATTACAAAAGGATATAAATAATTTTTCTTCTATTGAATCTTTTCCTTCTAAAATAGAAGGTCGACAAATGATTATGATTTTAATTCCTAAGAAAAAATAGTTTTTTATTTTATAAAATATATTTTAGAATTTTATGATTTATTTTTTTTAAAATATAAAAAAAGGAATGTAAATATGCCTAAAATTAAGACATTACGGAGTGCAACTAAACGATTTAAAAAAACTGCATCTGGTTTATTTAAAAGAAAAAAAGCTAACTTACGTCATATTTTAACTAAAAAAAATACAAAATATAAAAGAAGTTTGCGATCTAAAGTTGTAATTTCAAAAAGTGATAAAAAAAAATTAGCACTTTTTTTGCCATACGTATAAATAATGGATTACATATTTTTTATAATAGGAGAAAAGTGATTCATGGCTCGTGTTAAACGTGGTGTGACTGCTCGTGCTCGTCATAAAAAGGTTTTAAAGCAAGCAAAAGGTTATTATGGAGCTCGATCTCGTGTATATCGAGTAGCAAAACAAGCTGTTATTAAAGCAGGTCAATATGCTTATCGAGATCGACGCCAAAAAAAACGTTCGTTTAGAAGTTTATGGATTACACGAATTAATGCTGCTGCTAGATTAAATAAAATTTCCTATAGTAGTTTCATGTTAGGATTAAAGGTTTCTTCTATTTCTATTAATAGAAAAATTTTATCTGAGATAGCTATTATGGATAAAAATGCTTTTTCTATTTTAGTGAAAAATTCTTTAATGGCATTAAAAGTTTGTAATTAATTTTCAATATAAAAATTTTTGAGGGAGTAACCAATCTCCCCATATATTTTTAATTTTTTATTGATGTTTTAAAAAAAAATTTAAAAATATTTAACATATAAAATAAAATATAATAAAAGTGTATAATTTTGAAAATTTTAAAAAAAAATAATTTATTACAAGAAATTAAAAGAAATTTTATAAAATTTAATCAAGAAAAAAAAAATATTGATACATTAAAAAAATTAGTATTATTAAAGATAAAATATATAGGAAAAAAAAATAAATTATCAAATTATTTAAAAAAATTAAAAATTTTTTCCGTAAAAGATAAAAAAAAGTTTTTTATTTTAATTAATTATATTAAAAAAATAATTAAAAGAGAATTAATTATTTTGCAAAAAAAAATATCTTTAGATGTGTATAATATACAACAAGAGAAATATATAGATGTTTCTCTTCCTGGTCGTGTTACTAATTCTGGATCTATTCATCCTATAACTAATACAATATATATTATAGAATCTTTTTTTACAAAACTTGGTTTTCAAATTACCTCTGGACCAGAAATAGAAAATAAATATTATAATTTTGATTCTTTAAATATACCATTTGATCATCCTTCTAGAAATGAACAAGATACTTTTTGGTTTGATAAAAATAATTTATTGCGAACACAAACTTCTAGTGTACAAATTCGATTTATGGAACAAAATAAACCTCCTATTAAAATTATTGCTCCTGGTAAGGTATATAGAAATGATTTTGATTCTACACATACTCCTATGTTTCATCAAGTTGAAGGATTAGTAATAGATAAAAATATTAGTTTTTCTAATTTAAAATGGTTAATGTATAGTTTTATAGAATATTTTTTTGACTTTAATGTTTCAATAAGATTTCGTAATTCATATTTTCCATTTACTTTGCCTTCCGCTGAAATTGATATAAAACAGAATAATAAATGGATAGAAATATTAGGTTGTGGTTTAGTACATGTTAACGTTTTGGAAACAGTTAATATTAATCCTAAAAAATATTCTGGTTTAGCTTTTGGTATTGGAGTTGAAAGAATTACAATGTTAAAATATGGAATTAAAGATCTTCGTTCTTTTTTTGATAATGATTTAAATTTAATAAAACAGTTTAAATAAAAATTTTGGTTAAAAAAAATGAAATTTAGTGAATTATGGTTACGAAAATGGATAGATAATCCATCTATTTCAACTAATTTATTATGTAAACAAATGACAGAAGTGGGTTTAGAAGTAGAAAAAATTGAAAAAATATCATATTCTTTTAAAAAAATTATTATAGGAAAAATTTTAAAAATAAAACAGGTTATAATAAAAAAAAATTATTTTTTTATTTATTTTGTAAAAATTGATAAAAATAAAATTATTTATTGTATTACGAAAAATAAATTTTATATAAAAAATAAAAAAATAGCTATTGCTACTAATAATTCTTATATTAATGATAAAAAAACAAAAATAAATAATTATTTTTTTCAAAAAATAAAATGTAATGGAAAAATATGTTCTTATGCAGATTTAGGAATGTATTTTTCAAATGAAAAATACATTATTTTTCCAAGCAATTCTATAATAGGAAAAAGTATTAAAAATTATATTTCATATAATGACAATATAATTAAAATAAATATACCGCATGATCGTCCAGATGCAAATAGTATTTTTGGTTTAGCAAGAGAAATATCTATAATTAATGATTTAAAAATTCCTAAAATTAAATGTAAAGATATTTTAGTTAATTCTAATCATGTTGTTAATGTTAAAATTAAAAAAAATAGTGGATGTATTAGATACATAGGTATGGTAATAGAAAAAGTTAAATTAAATATTAATACTCCATTATGGATGAAAGAAAAATTAAGACGTTCTTCAATAAGTTCCCAAGATATTATTACTGATATTATTAATTATGTCTGTTTAGAATATGGTGAACCAGTTCATATATTTGATTTTGATAAAATTGAAAATGAAATATTTGTTGAATTAAATTCAAATAAAAAAGAGATTTACATTCTATCTCAAAAAATAAAAAATTTAAAAAATTCTATTTCTGTAATACGAGACAAAAATTGTGTTTTATCTCTTTCTAATAATTTAGTTTTTAATAATTTTCAAACTAATAAAAATACTAATAAAATATTTATAGGATCTGCATGTTTATTAAAAAAACAATTAAATATTAATTATTTATTTAGTAAGAATTTAAATTCAGAAAATATATTAAATATGGATAATATTTCTGTTAATTGGTATCAACAAAAAAAAACTGTTTTATATGTTTCTCATTTAATTTTAAAAATATGTGGAGGGTGTGCTGGTTCTTTAACTATATCGTATAATAGAAAAAAATATGATTTAAAAAAACAATATATTAATTTAAATCATAATTATTTAAATACTTTTTTAGGATGTTTTATTAGTAGTAAAAAAATACATAATATTTTTATAAAATTAGGATATAAAATTATTTTTTATAAGAATGGATGGAAAGTGTTTCCGCCATATTGGAAAAATTTTATTACTACGAAAGAAGAAGTAATTTCTGATTTTTGTAAATTATATAAATATGAAAATATTCCAAAAAAACCTTTTTTAATGCATAATACGATTTCTAATAAAGTAATTAATGATATTCAATCACTATTTTTTTCTCATATAAGAATAAAATTTTTTTTAATAGATAAAGGTTATTCTGAAATCATTACCTATTCTTTTATTAGTCAAAAAATACAAACGTATTTTTTTCCAAATACTAATCCATTAATGATTAAAAATCCTATTTCAAATGATATGTCTTCTATGAGATTGACTTTATGGCCTGGATTAATAAGTTCTGCTTTCTATAATAATAATAGACAACAAGATACATTAAAATTATTTGAAATAGGTTCTTGTTTTTTTCCTATAGAAAATAAATCTTTTGAAATACAAGAAAATGTATGTTTATCAATTTTATCTACTGGATCTAAAAATTTTTCAATATGGAACTCAAAAAAAAGTTTTTTTGATTTTTATGATTTAAAAGGAGATGTTGAATCATTATTTGATTTTTTTGGAATTTTAGATCGAATCACTTTTTGTTCTAGTTTTATAGATGGATTAAATCCTAAAAAATCTTCTGTCATTTTTTTTAATAAAATAAAAATTGGACATTTAGGTATATTAGATACAAAAATACAAAATAAATTTAATTTTCGACATGAAGTCGTTTTATTTGAATTATTTCTAAATAAAATTAATAACAATACAAATAAAATTAAAGAAATAAAATATTTTCCCAGAAGTAGAAGGGATATTTCAATTACTGTATCTGAAAAAGTAATGTATCAAGATATTTTAAATGAATGTAGAAAAATAAACTGTAAAGAAGAAATATTCTTTAATCTATTCGATATATATCAAGGAGATAAATTTTTAAAAGGAAAAAAAAGTATTTCAATTAGTATAAATTTTTTAAATACAAATGGAGTATTAACAGAAAAAAAAATTAATTTTATCACCAATCAAGTAATAGAGTGTTTAAAAAATAATTTACAAGCAAATTTACGTATTGAAGATAAAATTATAAAATAAATATATTTAAGAAAAAATATTTTTTATTTTTAATTATATTTAATTAATTTAAAATTATAATTGTAATGTACAAGAATAGTAAATAGAATATATAAAAATTATAAACTGAATACTATTCTTATATTTTTATTTTTTTATATTAAATATATTTTTATTATTTATATAAAAACGGATAGTTTACAGAAATAGTTTAAATATTTTTTGGTTTTTTGAAGAATTAATATTCTATTATAAAAAACATTTTTATTTTTGTCTTTTATTAGTACATTTTTAAAAAATATTTCAATTTGTTTAGAAAAAATAATTTCTTGCAGAAATGCTTTTTGATATTTTTTTTTTTTTATTAATTGTAATATGTTTATTTTAAAAATTTTTAAATTTATATAAAAATTTTTTTCATATTTATTATTAAATAGATTGATTTCAACAAATTGATTAGAATTTTTTTTTTCTTTTTTTAGTATTTTTCCAATTCTTTTATATGAAATTAATAAATGTTTAAATTCTACTTTTTTTGCATAATTTTCTAATACTTTAATACGTAAATATATTTCTAATATGTTATTTAATTTTAATAACAATATTGATTTTATTATATTAATGTTTATTTTTTTTTTTTTGCATAAATAAACAATTCTATTAAAAAAAAATTTTAAAATTTTTTCTTCTAATTCATTTGTTTGTCTATAATTATATAGAAATACACATTTTTGAATTAAATATTTTAAATCAATAGTAATTTTTTTTTCTATAATAATTCTTACTATTCCGATAGCAAATCTTTTTAATTGAAAAGGATCTTGATTAGATGAAGGTTGTTTATTTAATATAAATAAACCAACTATTGTATCTATTTTGTCACATATTGATAATATACAACCAATTTTGCTTTTTGGTAATGTAGAATTATAGGATTTAGGATAATATTGTTCTTGAATTGCTTCTGAAACTTCTTTTTTTTCTTTATTTTGAATAGCATAGTATTTTCCTACTATTCCTTGCATATTTGGAAATTCGAAAACTAAGTTAGTAATCAAATCACATTTAGATAAAATTGCTGCTCGGATTGCATTTTTTAAATCATTTTTTAATTCTTTTTTCATGAAAATGATTAATTTTTGTATTCTAATTGTTTTATCGTATAAATTTCCTAGTTTTTTATAAAATAAAATATTTTTTAGTAGTTTTAAATATTCTATTAATTTTATTTTTTGATCTTCTTTAAAAAAGAAATATGCATCGTATAAACGAGATTGAATAGCTTGTTTATTTCCTTCAATAATTTTTTTTTTATCTATTGGATTTATATTAGAAACAATTATAAATTCAGATGTTAAAAAATTAGTAAAATTATTGTATATTAAAAAACTTTTTTGAAATACTTGAACAATATAAAAAATTAATTCATGAGGTAATTTTAAAAATTTTTTTGAAAATTTTCCAACTAATATATTAGGATATTCTGTTAAACATGTTACTTCATCTAATAAATTATTTTCATATTGAACAAAACCATTAATTTCTTTAACTTTTTGGTTAATTTTATTTTTTATAAATTCTTTTCTAATATTATAGTTAGCAATAACCATTCCTTTTTTTAAAAGAATATTTGAATATTCATCAGCATTTTTTATTTTTATTTTTTTGTTTTTTAAAAAGAAATGTCCATATGTAATATTATTAGATAATAAATTAAATATTTTTATTGGTAAAATAGATTTTCCTAAAATTGCTAATATATTTCTAACTGGTCTAGAAAATTTTAAAGAATTTTTATCCCATAACATGGGTTTAGTGATGTGTATTTTTTTTATTGATGAAATTATTATTTTCTGAAATGTATATTTATTTTTTTTTTCTTTATTTTTTTTTTTTTCAAGTTGTACATTTTTTATTTTTATTGCTATTCTTTGTGGAGTAGCATACCATTTTATTATTTCATATTTAATAATATTTTTTTGCAGTTCATTTTTTATATTTTTAACAAATGATAAAGACATATTATGTAATTGTTTAAAAGGTAGTGCTTCTGTGTATAGTTCAACTAATAATGTTTTTTTCATATATTTATCTCAAAAATTTTTATTTTTCTTGATTTTGTAAATATTTTTGGGCTACTAGTTTGGATAATTTTCTAAGTTGAAAAATATAATCTTGTCTTTCTGTTACTGATAATGTTTTTTTTGAATCTAATAAATTAAAATTATGTGTTGCGTGTAGAATATATTCGTATGCAGGATTTATTAAAGGTTTTTCTAGTTTTAATAATCTTTTAGATTCATTAATATATTTATGAAATAAAAAAAATAATAATTTTGTATCAGAATTAATAAAATTATATTTTGAATTTTCGATTTCATTATTATGAAATAATTGTCCATATGTAATTAATTTTTTTTTTGTTTGCATCCAAATGATATCGTATATACTTTTTTTATTTTGTATATACATACAAATTCTTTCTATTCCATAAGTTATTTCTACAGTTATAGGATTACATTCAATACTACCCATATTTTGAAAATAAGTGAATTGTGTCATTTCCATTCCATCTATCCAAACTTCCCATCCAATACCTGATGCACCTAATGTTGGATTTTCCCAATTATCTTCTATAAAACGTATATCAGAAGTATCAGGAAAAATATTTATTATTTTTAGAGATTCTAAATAAATTTTTTGTATATTTTTAGGGGGTGGTTTAATTACAACTTGAAGTTGATAATAATGTTGTAATCTATTTGGATTACATCCATATCTTCCATCCGTAGGTCTACGGCAAGGTTGAATATAAATACTAGAAAAAGATTTGGATCCTAGTGATTTAAAAAAAGTTTCTGGATGAAATGTTCCTGCTCCAACTGATATATCTATAGGAATGGTATATAAAAGACCTTTTTTATACCAAAAATTTTTTATTTTTTTAGTTATAGTATAAAAACTATTATCTATTTTACAACTCATAATTCTTACCTCTCTTTTTTTTTATAATTAATATTTAATATTATAATAAATTTTTATATTAAAATATAAAAAAGTTAATATATAAAAACACTTTTATTCAAAAATAATTTTTTTAATTAATACAATTAAAATAATATATTTTAATTAAGTATAATTTTGCATAAAAATATATTATTTTATCGTTATAATTTTTCTAAGGATAGTATTTATGAATTATATTGGTTTTCATGTTAGTGCTTTAGGAGGTGTAAATCAAGCTGTTATTCGTGCAAATAACCTTAAATCAACATCTTTTTCTTTTTTTACTAAAAATCAAAGAAGATGGATTTCACCTGATTTAAATCAAAAAAATATACTTTTATTTAAACAACTATGTAAAAAATATCATTTTGATCTTTCTAAAATTTTACCTCATAGTAGTTATTTGATTAATTTAGGACATTATAATCCTTTTTTTTTAAATAAATCTATTAATTCTTTTATAGATGAAATTAATAGATGTAATCAATTAGGTTTATCATTATTGAATGTTCATCCAGGAAATCATCTATATAAAATATCTGAAGAAAAATGTTTACAAAAAATATCTCATTCAATTAATACAGCATTAAAATTTACTAAAAATGTATGCGTAGTAATAGAAAATACAGCAGGGCAGGGAAGTAGTGTAGGATATAACTTTCAACATTTATCAAAAATTATTTCTAGAATAGAAGATAAATCAAGAATAGGAGTATGTTTGGATACTTGTCATTTATTTTCTTCTGGATATAGTGTAATTTCACGAAATTCTTGTAATAATGTATTAGATTATTTTAATGAAATAGTAGGTATAAAATATTTAAAAGGTTTACATTTAAATGACGCTAAAAGTAATTTTTTTAGTAAAGTAGATAGACATCATAGTTTAGGATATGGAAATATAGGAATTGAATTATTTAAATGGGTTATGAACAATTCTTATTTTGAGAATATACCGATAATAATAGAAAGTATTAATTCAGATTTATGGAATCAAGAAATTGAATGGTTACGTTCGTTGAAAAAAAAATAATTTTAAATAATATTGGTATAAAATGAAAAAGTTGTTTTTTAATAAAAAAATATATATAATAAAAAATTAATGTAATTTTTTTATATTTTTTAAAAATAAATTTTAATTTATCAGAATTGGAAATTCCATGTTAACTATTTTTGCAGAGAAACGTACAAAATTAGGAAAAAGTGCAAGTCGTTTATTGCGTAAAAATAATAAATTTCCATCTATTATTTATGGTTTAGATATTGTACCAGTTTATATAGAAATTAATCAAGATGCATTTATTAACATGATGTCCATTCCAGATTTTAATAAAAAAAAAATTATTATACAGTTAGATAATAATGTGCAATATCATGTAAAAATAAAAGATTTACAAAATCATGCTTTTAAAAGAAAAATTTTACACATAGATTTTTTTGTACAAAAGTAAATATTTTTATTATTTAAAAATATAATTCATGAAATTTATAAATATTCGGCACGTAGCGCAGCTTGGTAGATCATTGTCATGGGGTGGCAAAGGTCAGAGGTTCAATTCCTCTCGTGCCGATAATTATATTTAATTATTTAAAAATATGATTTTAAAAAAATATTTTTTATAAAAATAAAAATATTTTTAAGAAATATAAAAAATTTTCCAAAAAAGTTTTCTAAAAATAAACATTTTTGGATGAAATTGAATTAATATAATTCCTGTAATTCCTATTAAAAAAGTAATTAAAGATATTCGAAACAATTTTTTAGAAGATAGCGAAAAATATTTCTTTTTATATTTTTTAACTTGCCACCATTTCCAAAATAACCAAATACTAATCCAATTTATTAATAAAATAATACTAAAAATATATTTAAAATAATCATTTTTTTCTTTAAAAACAGGATTATTTATTGCAATACCTGTAATTATTCCAGGCAAAAAATACAGAAAAGGCCAAAATATACATCCAATAAAGTTAGGTAAAATAAATTTTTTAAAAGGTAATTTCAACATACCAGACAACATAGGTATAATTGGTCTTGTTGGTCCAAAAAATCTACCTATTAATACTGTTAAAAAACTATAATTATATAATGCTTTTTTTGTCATAATAAATATTTTTTGATATTTTTTAAAAAAATATAAATTATGCAACCATTTTTTACATTTCCATCCAAAATAATAAGAAATCCAATCTCCTAGTAAACATCCTATTGATCCTGCAATACATGCAGAATATAAAGTTAATTTTCCAGTACCAATTAATGTTCCTAGCGCTGACATTAAAATAATACCAGGAAGAACTAAACCTACAAAAGCTAATGATTCTAAAAATGATACAAAACCTATTATTATCAAAGAATATGCTAATGGTTGTTTATGTATATATGCTAAGAAATATTCCATAAATTTTTTATTCTACTTATTAAAAGAAATGATTTATATTTTTATAAAAATAAATTTTAAATTTTAATTTCTTTATAAAATGACTAATAATAGTTTATTTTTTATTAAAAAAGTATAAATAATTTTATTATTTATATTATTTTTATAATAAAATATTTTTTATATAAAAATAAATTATCATAATTATATTATTTTCATATATATGTATAATTTATTTTTTTATTAATTTCATTTTTAATGAAAAATTATTTTCTAATAGTAAAAAAAAAATAAATATTTTTATGTTAATATTAATAATATTATTAAATCATACTAAATTAAAATATGAATATAAAAAAAATATGAACAAATTTATTCCAAAAAAGAAATTTGGACAAAATTTTTTAAAAAATAAAGAAATAATTAAAAAAATTATATTTTTTATACAACCAAAAAAAAATAATTTTTTAATAGAAATAGGTCCTGGTTTAGGTTCTTTGACTATACCTATTACAAAATTTAAAAGTACTGTATTTGTTATTGAAATAGATAATAAATTATGTATCTTTTTAAAAAAAATATTTAAAAATAGTAAAAAAATTAAAATTATTAATTCTAATATATTGTATTTTAATTATTTAGAAATATTAAATAAAAATAGTATTAATATAGAAAATAGAATTTTTGGTAATCTACCATATAATATTTGTACAAAAATAATATTAAATTTAACGAAATATAATAAATATATTTTAGATATGCATTTTATGGTGCAATATGAAGTAGGATGTAGAATTTTTGCTATTCCTGGTAGTAAATTTTATGGTAGATTATCAGTAATATTACAATATTATTATAAAATTATTCCTTTAATGATTGTAAAATCAGATAATTTTTTTCCTAAACCTAAAGTAAATTCTTATTTTATTAGATTTATTCCACATAAAAATAAGTATCCTGATGTTGACGTGTTTAAATTAAAAGAAATTACTAAAATAGCTTTTTCTCAAAGAAGAAAAATAATTAAAAATAGCTTATCTAAAATTTTTACAAATAAAATTTTTGTCAAATTAGGAATTGATTCTAATTTACGAGCTCAAAATTTAACAGTTTTAGATTACTGTCGTTTAACTTATTTTTTTTAAAATTTAAAATAAAAAATTTTCATATTTTTATATAAATAAAATATCATAGGAAAAAAAATGAATACATATTTTGTTGGAGATATTCATGGTTGTTATACTCAGTTACAGTTACTTTTAAAAAAAGTATCGTTTAATTCTGAAAAAGATGAATTATGGGTGACTGGTGATTTAGTTTCTAGAGGAGATAAATCTTTTGAAGTAGTAGAATATTTATTTTCTTTAGGAAATAGAGCCAAGATAGTATTGGGTAATCATGATATATATTTAATAAAATCATATTTGAATGGATTTGATGAATTAAAAACAGAAAGTTATTTACTTCCTTTTTTTGAAAATAAAAAAGGTGCAATATTGATAGAATGGTTACGGAATCAACCCTTATTACGATTTGATAAAGAAAGAAAATTTTTTTTATCGCATGCTGGAATACCTCCTTGTTGGGATATAGATACTGCATTAAAATATGCTAAAAAATCTGAAAAAATTTTAAAAAGTACTCAATGTCGTAAATATTTAAATAACATTTTATCTAATCATAATACATGGAATTCTAAATTAAATAATATAGAAGAATTTTCTTTTATTATCAATGCTTTAACAAGAATGAGATATATTAATTTAGATAAAACTAATAGTTTGAATTTAATAGAAAAAATTCCTCCTCATAAAAATTTAAATAAAAATTTAACACCTTGGTTTTTTATGAAAAGAAAAATACCGAATAATTATTCTATTTTTTTTGGACATTGGTCAGCATTAGAAGGAAAAGGAACCCCTGAAGGGTTTTTTCCTTTAGATACTGGTTGTTGTTGGGGAAAAAAATTAACGATTGTTAGATGGATTGATAAAAAAAAATTTTTTCAATCTTATAAAATAATATAATTTATTTCTGTTGTATATTTTTTTTAAATATATATGAAAATATAAAAACATTATTTAAATGTATTATTTTTTTGTATTAAGTTAATTTAAATTAATTTTATATAATAAAAATATTATTTTTTATAAATATTTTTAATTTAATTTATTAGAATATTTTTAATAATTATTTTTTTTGTGTATTTCTTGTAATGATCTAATTGTATATATTGGATTGCTGTTTAATGATTGTATTGTTGCATGAGCACCATTCAAAGTAGTATTTAAAAATATATTATATTTGATAGCATTTTGAGATATTGAAGGATTATTTTTGTTTTTTTTATGTGAAAAATAAGAAGTATTAATAATATATCCGTATTTTTTATTTTTCATGTTATTTTCTATATTAGGTTTTTGAAAGTTGTTCTTGAAAACTAAATTATGTAAAATGTTATTTTTTTTTAAAATAGCAGAAGTTCCTATAGTAGCATCAATTTTAAATCCTAAATTTTCAATTTTTTTAGCTAATTTGATTATATTAATTTTATCTTTATTATGAACTGATATTAATATTCTTTTTTTTTTATTTATGCTTACTTGTAAGGATAAAATAGATTTCGCAAAGGCTTCAGAAAAGTTTTTTCCAATTCCCATAGTTTCTCCTGTAGAACGCATTTCAGGACCTAAAATTGGGATAACATTCATAAATTTGTTAAATGGAAGTACAGCTTCTTTTACATAAAAATATTTATAAATAATTTTTTTGTTTATCAGTTTTTTATTAATTTTTTTGCCACACATTACCAAAGCAGAAATTTTTGATAAAGAAATTCCAATGGATTTAGAAACAAATGGTATTGTTCTAGAAGCGCGAGGATTAACTTCTAGTACATATATTTTTTTTTCTTTTATAGCGAATTGTATATTAATTAGTCCTATAATTCCTATTTTTAAAGATATTTTTTTTACCTGTTTTTTTATTTTTTTGACAATATTTGATGATATAGAATGAACTGGTAATGAACAGGACGAATCTCCTGAATGAATTCCTGCTTGTTCTATATGTTCCATTACTCCACCAATAAAAACATTTTTATTATCACATATTGCATCTACATCGATTTCAGTTGCATTTTCTAAATATTCATCAATAAAAATTTTATTACATGTATTGTTAATAATTTTTTTATTAAAATAATTTGTAAGCATTTTTTCTGAATATATTATTTCCATATTTCTACCTCCTAATACATAAGAAGGACGTATAATAACTGGATATCCAATTGATTTTATTACATTTTTTGCATCTTCTAATGTTCTGACTGTATCATTTTTAGGTTGTTTAAGTTTTAATAATGAAATAATTTTTTGAAATTTATCTCTATTTTCAGTTTGATCAATTTTATTAGCATTAGTACCCATAATTTGAATACCTTCTGATTCTATTTTTTTTGCTAATTTTAATGGAGTTTGTCCTCCAAATTGTATTATTACTCCTATTGGTTTTTCTATTCTAACTATTTCTATAATAGTTTCTAAAGTGATAGGTTCAAAATATAAACGGTCTGAAATGTTATAATCGGTAGATACTGTTTCAGGATTAGAATTAATTATTATAGTTTCAAAATTATTTTTTTGTAATTCTAATGAAGCATGCACACAACAATAATCAAATTCAATTCCTTGTCCTATTCTATTCGGACCACTTCCAATTATTATAATTTTTTTATTATTTTTTGTAGGATAAGATTCACATTCTGTGCTCCATGTAGAATACATATAGGCTGTTTTAGTAGAAAATTCGGCAGAACATGTATCAATTCTTTTATAAGTTGGATATAAATTTAATTCGTATCTTCTTTCTCTTATTTTTTTTTCAGAAACATGTAATAGTTCAGAAATTCTTAAATCAGAAAAACCTTTTTTTTTGATTTTTTTAAAAAATGATAATGATATTTCTTGTAATTTTTTTTTTTTAATTTTTTTTTCTATTTCAACTAATTCTTTTATTTGTTCTAAAAACCATATACTAATATGGGTAAGTTTATGTATTATTTGGATATTTATTTTTTTTCTGAAAGCATCAGCAATATACCAAATTCTATTAGCTCCAGCTATTTTTAATTCATATGTAATTTTTTTTATAACATTTTTTATATTTTTATTTTTTTTTTTTATTTTGGAATTAAATCCAGTATATCCATTTTCGAGGCTACAAATAGATTTTTGTATTGATTCTTGAAAATTTCTTCCAATACCCATTACTTCACCTATAGATTTCATTTGAGTAGTTAATCTATCGTTGCAGTTTGGAAATTTTTCAAAATTAAATCGGGGTATTTTAGTAACTATATAATCAATTGAAGGTTCAAAAGAAGCAGGTGTTTTTTTATTAGTAATTTCATTTTTTAGTTCATCTAAAGTGTATCCAATAGATAATTTTGTTGCAATTTTAGCAATAGGATATCCAGTTGCTTTAGATGCTAATGCTGAAGATCTAGATACTCTAGGATTCATTTCTACAACAATCATTCTTCCATTTTTAGGATTAATAGCAAATTGTACATTAGCTCCACCAGATATAATTCCTATTTCTTCTAGAATAGATTTTGATGCATTTCTCATACACTGATATTCTTTATCAGTTAGTGTTTGAGCAGGAGCAACAGTAATAGAATCTCCTGTATGGATTCCCATAGGATCTAAATTTTCAATAGAACATATTACTATAAAATTTTTATTTTTATCTCTAAGTACTTCTACTTCAAATTCTTTCCATCCGATTAAAGATTCATCAATTAATAATTCTTTATTAGGGGATAATTGTAATCCTTGTTCGCATATTTCTATGAATTCTTTATAATTGTTAGCAATTCCTCCTCCACTACCACCCATAGTAAAAGATGGTCTAATAATACATGGTAATTTCACTTTTTTTAAAATATTAATAGCTTCTTTAATATTGTTAGCAATTCCTGATTTTGCTGTTTCTAATTGAATTTTTTTCATAGAATTTTCAAACATTCTTCTATTTTCTGCTTTTTGTATAGATTTAATACTTGAACCTAATATTTCTATATTATACTTTTTTAATATTTTATTTTTTTCGAGATCCAAAGTGCAATTTAACGCAGTTTGTCCTCCCATAGTTGGAAGTAATGCATCAGGTTTTTCTTTAATAATGATTTTTTCGATTATTTTCCAATTAATAGGTTCTATGTATGTTACATCTGATATTTCCGGATCGGTCATAATTGTTGCTGGATTAGAATTAATTAAAATTATTTTATAACCTTCTTCTTTTAAAGCTGTACAAGCTTGTACTCCGGAATAATCAAATTCACATGCTTGTCCTATAACTATAGGTCCTGATCCTATTATTAAAATACGATTAATGTCATTTCTTTTAGGCATTTTTCCTCTTTCTTTAAAAAAAAATATTTTGAAAATTAATTATTGTTATATTTTTTCATATTAGATATAAATGTATCAAATAAGTATAAGGTATCATGTGGTCCAGGACTGGATTCTGGATGTCCTTGGAATCCAAAAACTGGTTTATTTTTAATAGATATTCCTTGTATGGAATCATCAAAAAGAGATTTATGTGTAATAATTATATTTTCAGGTAAATTTTTTTTTTTAATATTGAAATTATGATTTTGTGCAGTAATAATAATTTTTTTTTGTAGTATATCTTGTACAGGATGATTGGATCCATGATGTCCATGTTTCATTTTTTTGATTTGCGATCCATAAGCCATTCCAATTAATTGATGACCTAAACATATTCCAAAAATAGGAATATTATTTTTTTCAAATTTTATAATATCTTTAATAATGTTTTTGTTGTTTTTTGGATTTCCAGGTCCGTTGGAAAGAAAAACTCCGTGAATTTTTTTTTTATATTTTTTTTTAAATAAGTAAACAATTTTTTTAAAATTAGTATGAGGATGAGCTATGTATAAATTACATTTTTTTTTATATAATATATTTAATATATTTTTTTTAATTCCAAAATCATATACAATTACATTAAAATAATTTTTTTTTTGTTTACGGTAATTTGTGTTTAAATTATTTTTATCAATAGAATAAATAGTAAATGTATTTTTTTGTGTATTGTTATTAGTTTTTTTTTTTAATTTTTGATGAGCGTTATAGTAATTAGAATTTTTTTCAGTAAAAATACAACCTTTTTGTATTCCATATTTACGTATTATTCGTGTTATTTTACGAGTATCGATATTTGATATAGCTATTATATTGTTTTTTAAAATATATTTTTGTAAACTCATTTTATCATCATAATGATTTTTATTATTGCAAATAGAATTACAAATTATTCCTTTAGCATAAATTTTATCAGATTCTGAATCCTTTGTATTAATTCCTGTATTTCCAATGTAAGGTTGTGTAAAAACTATGATTTGATTAAAATAAGAAGGATCACTAAGAATTTCTTGATAACCTGTAATTGAAGTATTAAAAACAACTTCCCCTGTAGTTAATCCATTTTTTCCAATTGAATTACCATGAAATATTAAACCATTTTCTAATACTAATATCGCTTTTTTATTCAATAAAATCTCCTAATAGAATTAATATTGATTAGTAATTAAAAAAATTTTTAAAAATGAAAATAGTTATATTTTTAAAATATCACGCATATTATATAACCCAGTTTTATTTTTTTGATGTATCCATTTAGCGGATTCTATTGCTCCAAGTACAAAAGGAGTTCGATTCATAGCTTTATGAGTAATTTCTATTGATTCATTAGAATTAGCAAACATAATTGTATGTTCTCCAATAATATTTCCTGCACGTATAATTGAAAATCCAATTTTGTTTTTTTCTCTTTTTTTTGTTATTTCTTTTTTTCTGTATATTGAATTTTTATTTAAATTTATATTCATTGTTTGGGATATTACTGAACCTAAAGATAATGCTGTTCCTGAAGGAGAATCAATTTTATTTCTATGATGAGAATCTATTATTTCAATATCACTATTATTTCCAAGAATAGAAGTAGTTATTTCTAGTAATTTATATATTAAATTAATACCTGTACTAAAATTAGAAGATTGTACAATTCCAATTTTTTTAGCACTATCATTAATTTTTTCTTGTTGTAATTGGTTAAAACCAGTAGTACCTATAATTATTTTTTTATTTTTTTTAACACAAATTTTTAAGTTTTTTATAGTAGAAATAGGATTACTGAAATCAATAGCAACATCAAAATCTGCATTTTTTAAAGATGTTAAAAAAATATCTTTTATTTGAAAAAAATTTTTTTTATTTATTATTTTGTTTTGAAAATCATGGGGTATTTTTTTTACAATAGCAGCAGTTAGTAGTAAGGATGTATTTTTTTTTATTTCTTTGATTAAAATTTTTCCTATTTTTCCTAATGCACCGATAATTGCTATTTTTATAGGATATGTAATCATTTTATTCTCATTTTATTATATATTGTATTTAAAATTTTTAATCAAATTTTAATTTTATTAATTTTTAAATATTAGTTACTATATTTTTAATATATTAAAATATTTATGAAAATTGATTTTTTTATCTTTTATTCATGATGTAATTATTTTGAAGTATTTTATAGATTTTTAAAATAAAATTATTGTTTAATTTTTTTTTTTTTGAAATAAAAATAAAAAAAATCCTATAAAAATACTTATATCTGCAATATTAAAAGTTGGAAAATGAAATTTATAAAAATGAATGTCTATAAAATCTATAACAAATCCATAATGAATTCTATCAATTAAATTTCCACAAGATCCGGAAATAATAAATAAATATGTTAAAAATTGATTTTTTTTATCTATAAAATTAAAAAATATTTTTCTTGTCATTTGTATTATAACAATAATACTAATTAAGGATAAAAAAAATCGAGTAATTTCTTTATCTTGTGAAAATAAACCGAATGCAGATCCATAATTATTTACATGAAAAATATTAAAATAAGGTAATAAAGTATATGATACGTATGGTTTTGTATATAAAATAATCCATTTTTTAGTTATGAAATCAATTAAAATAATACATAATGATAATACAATATATAATGATAATACAATATAATTTATTTTATTTTTATGAAAAATATTTATTTTATACAAATTTTCTTTTTTCGCCTATATTTTGTGTATTATTAATACATCGATCACATATTGTATGATTTTTTGTATTGTTATTTGTATGAATAAAATAATGCCAACATCTTGTGCATTTTATTCCTTCTATTTTTTTTATTTTAATTTTTAAATTTTTAATAGCAGTACTTTTGAATATTTTAGAAGGAGCTAATAAATATTCTTTTACTGAAAATTTAGAAGTTAGGAAAATAAATTTTTTTTCTGATTTTAATTTATTAATTTTTGTTTGAATATTTTTATCTACATAAATAGTAATAAATGCTTCTAAAGAATTTTTTATTATTTTTTTTTCTCTACTGTGTTCTAATACTTTGTTGACTTCATTTTTAATTTGAATAATTAATTTCCAATCTTCTGAAGATAATATATTCTTTTTAGAAAGTGTAGAAAGATTCATAAACCATTCTTCCATAAAAATATATTTTTTATTATTTTTATTTGGAATGAAATCCCAAATTTCATCTGCTGTAAAAGATAATATAGGAGCAATCCATCTAACAAATGATTGTAATACAATATAAATTGCAGTTTGACAACTTCTTCTTTCAATACTATTTTTTTTTAATGTATACAATCTATCTTTTACAATATCTAAATAAAATGCACTTAGTGTAATTGTACAAAATTTAGTAATTAAATATACTACTTTATGAAAATTATATTTATCATATAAATTAATTATTTTTTTTTGTTTTTTATAAGTTTCATCAATAATCCATTGATCTAATTCGATCATATTATCTATTTTTATAAAATTTATATCAGATTTAAAATCGTATAAATTTGAAATTAAAAATCGTACAGTATTACGTATTTTTCTATATTTTTCAGAAATTTGTTTTAAAATGTTAGATGATATATTAACATTTTTTGAATAATTTGTAGATGCAACCCATAATCGTAAAATGTCTGATCCAAATTTTTTTATGATAAAATTAGGACTAATTATATTACCTACAGATTTAGACATTTTATTTCCTTGTTTATCTACAATAAATCCATGTGAAATAATTTTTTTAAAAGGAGTGCTTTTGTTGTTTCGAACTGATGCGATAATTAATGATGACATAAACCAACCACGATATTGATCCGATCCTTCTAAGTATAAATCTGCTTGTTGATTTTTGCTAAGATTATATTTTTTGTATACAGAATGAATGTTTACCGAACCTGATTCAAACCATACATCTAATACATCATATACTTTAGAATATTGATTTATTTCTTGCGCATTTAAAATATCTTCTTTTTTTAGTTTCCACCAAGATTCTATTCCATTTTTTTTTATTAAAGAATGTATTTTTTTCATAAAATAAAGTGTTTTAGGATGCATATTTCCTGTTTTTTTATCAATAAAAATACATATTGGTACACCCCAATTTCTTTGTCTAGAAATACACCAATCCGGACGAACAGAGGATAGTGATAACATTCTATTTTTTCCCCAATTAGGATTCCATTCTGTTTTTTGTATGAATTTTTTTACTATTTTTTGTAATTTATTATTATTTATATTAATAAACCATTGAGGAGTAGTTCTAAATATAATTTCAGTTTTGTGTCTCCAGCAACAAGGGTAACTATGTTTAATTTTTTCGTATGAAATTATTTTTTTTTCTTTTTTTAAAATATCTATAATAATTTTATTAGATTTAAATATATGTATTTCATCCAATAAAGGATGTATTTTTGTTTTAAAAAAACCTAAACCGTTTACCAAATTTTTTATTTTTATATTATTTTTTTTACATATTAAATAATCTTCATATCCATGATCGGGAGCAATATGTACTATTCCTGTTCCTGTTTCTAATGTTACATGATCACTCAATAAAATTGGTACAGAGAAATTTAAAAATGGATGTTTACAAATATTTTTTTTTAGTTCTATTCCTTGTATTGTTCCTACAATTTTATATTTTATATTTTTATTATTATTTAAAAAGTTAATAACACTATTTTTTTCTAATATTAATCCATATTTTTTGTTTTTAATTAATTGATATTCAAATTTAGGATTTACAGCAAGAGCTTGGTTAGAAGGAAGTGTCCAAGGTGTAGTTGTCCATACAGATAGATATATTTTTTCAATTAAAACATTTTTTTTAGTAAATTTTTCTAATAATTTTTTGTGATTTATTATTTTAAATAATATTGTAATTGAATCAGATTGTTTATCAAAGTATTCTACTTCTGTATCAGCTAATGCTGAATTACATTTTATACACCAAAAAATAGGTCTAAGTCCTTTATATAAATATTTTTTTTTTATCATTGCATATAATGATGTAATTGTGTTTGCTTCACTTTTTTTATTCATTGTAATATAAGAATTTTCCCAATCTGCTAAAATTCCTAATGAAATAAAATCTTTTTTTTGGTTTTTAATTTGATCATCTACATACTTTTTACAAAGTAATCGAAATATTTTTTTTGAAACTATTTTTTTATTTTTTTTAATTTTTTCTTCTACTTTTTGTTCTATTGGTAGTCCATGACAATCCCAAGTAGGAATAAAAGGAGTATTTAAACCAGATAAATTTTTTGATTTAATAATAATATCTTTTAAAATTTTATTTAATGCATGACCTAAATGTATATTTCCATTGGCATAAGGTGGTCCATCTAGAAGAATAAAATAAGGTTTATCTTTATTTTTTTTTTGAATTTTTTCATATAAATTGTTTTTTTTCCATTTTTCTAAAATTACAGGTTCTTTTTGTGTTAGAGATCCTTTCATAGAAAAATTGGTTTTAGGTAAATTTAATGAATTTTTATAATTAGACATATTATTTTCCAATTTATTTTTTTATAATATATTTATTTTAAAAATTTTTTATTTTTATAATTTTTATTATTGAATGTTTTTAATAATTTATGTTGAAATAATTTTTACTAAAATTTTTATTACAAATGTATTTTTTTGTATACTATTTTAGTATTTTTAATATTACAATGAATAAATATACTTATTATAATATTTTTTATTTTTTTATATTATATTTTATATAAATAACTAAAATTTTTATTTTTTATTATACATTATTTTTTTTATTTAATATCTTTATAACTAATATTTGTTTTATTATAAGTTTTTTAATAAATTTATTTTTAGTAATTTTTATATTTTTATAATTTTTATGTGTATATGTTTTAAATTTAATAATTTTATTATGCTAAAAATATTTATTTAAAAATAAAAAATTTTTTCATAATTAATTTTTAATATGAATATTTTATATTAATAATATCATTATATAAAATTATTAATAAAAATTATTTTTATGAAATATTAATTTATAAATCAGGATTTTAAAAATGGCAAATATCAAATCATCAAAAAAAGATTCTATAAAATCGAAAATTAAAAGAATACACAATGGAAGTAAAAAATCCATGATGCGAACTTTTATCAAAAAAGTATATTCTGCAATTTATTCTAAGGATAAAAAAATGGCTGAAATTAATTTTAAAAAAATGCAACCAATTCTTGATAAATGTGTTTGTAAGGGTTTAATACATAAGAATAAAGCAGCAAGACATAAATCAAACTTATCTAAACATATTAAAAAAATGTAAATTCAATATATTTAATAATTTTGAATTAAAAAAAATCATTGATAAAAAATAATCTTTATTTTTTTATTTTTTTATTTTTTTTATTTTTATTTTTCTTTGAATAAAAGTATTGCTTCTATAATTTAATAGATATGCAATACTTTTAAATAATATTAATATTATTTTTATCTTGTTAATTCATCGAAAAATCTTTTTACACCATCAAAAAATCTTTTTGATTGAGGGCTATTTTTTTTTCTTTGAGTTCCATCTAAACTATTATCTAGTTGCAATAATAATTTTTTTTGATCATGATTTAAATGAACCGGTGTTTCTACTATGACACGGCATAGTAAATCTCCTTTTTTTTTGTTTCTAATGGATTTAACTCCTTTTCCTCGAATTCGAAATAATTTTCCAGATTGTGTTTCAGAGGGAATTTTTATTTTTAGTTTTCCATCTATTGTAGGAACTTCAATTTCTCCACCAAGAGCTGCCATGGTAAAGCTAATAGGTACTTCACAATATAAGTCGTTTTCATCTCTTTCAAAAATAGTATGTTTTTTTACTTCAAATTGTATATATAAATCGCCGGAAGGATTATTGTGTTCACCTGCTTCTCCTTCATTTTGTAATCGAATTCTATCATTAGTATTTATACCAGAAGGTATTTTTACAGATAAAATTTTATTTTTTTTAACCCTTCCCTTCCCTTGGCATTTTTTACAAGGATTTTTAATTAAAATTCCTTTTCCTTGGCATTTGTTACAAGTTTGTTGAATACTAAAAAATCCTTTTCTTGTTTGAATTTTACCGCTTCCATTACAAAAAGAACATTGATTGGGTTGTGTATTTTTATTTGTTCCATAACCAAAACAAAAATTACATGTCTGAAAGGTTGGAATTTGAATTTTTTTAGTTACTCCTTTTACCGCTTCTTCCAGTGTTAATTCCATATTATATTGTAAGTCAGATCCTCGCGCGCTTCCTTGTTGATTACTGTTATTTCCAAAAATGTCTCCAAATACTTCTCCAAATATATCTCCGAAATCGGTATTAGTACTAAAACTGCTAGTGAAAGAACTATAACCATCTCCTCCTTGTTCAAAAGCAGCATGTCCATGTTGATCATATGCAGCACGTTTTTTTTTATCATTTAAAATTTCATATGCTTCTTTTATCTCTTTAAATTTTTTTTCAGCTTGTTTATTTCCTTGATTTCGGTCTGGATGATATTTCATAGCTAATCTTTTATAGGATTTTTTTATATCTGTTTCATTAGCAGATTTAGATATTCCTAATGTTTGATAATAATCTTTTTTCTCCATTTATTTATTATTCCCAATTGTAATGTTTTTAACGGGTATAGAATTTAATCTAACACCCGTTTGAAAAATTATATAATTAATTCAAATAAATGTTTTATATAACAAGAAGTTTATTTATTTATGATTATTTATAATACAATAATTTATTTTTTTGTATCATTGACTTCTTCAAATTCAGCATCGACTACGTCATTTTCTTTTTTATTTGTAGAATTTTTATTAGAAGTATCTGCAGAAGTAGTATTTTTTTTTGTATCAGTTTTTATAATTTTAGAAGATAAATTTACAACATATTGAATATTTTTTTCAATTTCATTTTTATCTTCTTGTTTTAGAGAATTATCTAATTTTTCTAATGCAGATTCGATTTCGGATTTTTCTTTTGGATTAATGTTTTTTCCTAAATCTATTAATTGTTTTTTAGTTTGATGAGAAATCTGATCTCCTTGATTTCTTATTTGGATTAATTGTTCAAATTTACGATCTAATTCAGAATTTTCTTCTGCATCATTAATCATTTTTTTTATTTCATCTTCTTGTAAACCAGAAGAAGATTTTATAGTTATTTTTTGTTCTTTTCCTGTATTTTTATCTTTTGCTGAAACATGCAATATTCCATCAGCATCAATATCAAAAGTTACTTCAATTTGAGCCATTCCTCGAGGAGCTGGTTGTATTCCATCTAGATTGAATTGTCCTAAAGATTTATTATCTGTTGCTCTTTTTCTTTCTCCTTGTAATATATGTATAGTCACAGCTGATTGATTATCTTCTGCAGTGGAGAATACCTGGCTGTGTTTTGTAGGAACAGTGGTATTTTTACTAATTAAAGGAGTCATTATACCTCCCATAGTTTCGATACCTAAAGATAAAGGAGTTACATCTAAAAGAAGAACATCTTTTACGTCTCCTGATAGTACTCCACCTTGTACTGCTGCACCTACAGCTACTGCTTCATCAGGATTAACATCTTTTCTTGGTTCTTTACCGAAAAATTCTGCAACCTTTTTTTGTACTAAAGGCATTCTAGTTTGACCACCAACTAAAATTACATCATGAATATCAGATACAGATAGATTAGAATCTTTTAAAGCAACTTTAAGTGGTTCAATAGATCGTATAATTAAATCTTCGACTAATGATTCTAATTTTGAACGAGTTACTTTTACATTTAAGTGTTTTGGTCCTGTTGCATCAGCTGTAATATAAGGTAAATTTACATCAGTTTGTTGAGTAGAAGAAAGTTCAATTTTTGCTTTTTCTGATGCTTCTTTTAATCTTTGCATAGATAAAGGATCGTTTCTTAAATCAATACCTTGTGATTTTTGGAATTCTGATACTAAATAATTAATTAATCGACTATCAAAGTCTTCTCCACCTAGGTGAGTATCTCCGTTAGTAGCTAATACTTCGAAAGTTTTTTCTTGATCGACTTCATCAATTTCAATAATAGAAATATCGAATGTACCACCACCAAGATCATAAACAGCAATAGTTCTATTTCCTTTTCCTTTATCTAATCCATATGCTAACGCTGCAGCAGTAGGTTCATTAATAATTCTTTTTACTTCTAATCCTGCTATTTTACCTGCATCTTTTGTTGCTTGTCTTTGAGTATCATTAAAATAAGCTGGAACTGTGATAACTGCAGCTGTAATTTTTTCTCCTAAATATTCTTCTGCAGTTTTTTTCATTTTTTTTAAAACTTCTGCAGAAATTTGAGGAGGTGCTATTTTTTTATTTTTTATTTTTATCCAAGCATCTCCATTATCAGATTTTACAATCTCGTAAGGCATAATTTTTATATCTCGTTGTACTGCCTCATCTTCAAATCTTCTTCCAATTAATCTTTTTATAGCAAAAAGAGTATTTTTTGGATTAGTAATAGCTTGTCTTTTTGCCGGTTGACCAACTAAAACTTCTGACTCAGAAGTATATGCAATTACTGAAGGAGTTGTACGTTCACCTTCTGCATTTTCAAGTACTCTGGTTGTTTTTCCATCCATAATAGCTATACAAGAATTAGTTGTACCTAAATCAATACCAATAATTTTACTCATAGTAATTTTTTCCTAACTAAGTTTTAATAAATTTGAGGTAATTATATGTATTAAATTATTTTTACCAGATAAGCTAATGAAAAGTAATTTATTAATTAGCATGAAAATATTTTAATGATTTCAATAATCAATTAAAATTAGTTTGTTATTAAATAGTATCTTTAATACTAGATATAATTTAAATGGGGATAGGTTTACTACTCCTCAAGGGTTAATATTAAAAAATGTTAGTTTTATATATATATTTGTTTTAAAATAGATATTGTCTTAAACAATATTATTGAATTAAAAATTATTATTTTTTTAATTTTTTTATTTTTTAAATATTACAAAATTTTTTTAAAACACTATTAACAATCTGATTGTTAATAATAACAATATTGTATTTATTATCTTTATACAATAAAACATTTATTTATTTTAAAATTATAAAAATATGAAAAAAAATTTTTTGTATTCAGATTTCACAACTCAAGATTTATCATTTATTCTATATTTTTTAATTGTTATTGGAGTTTGTAGTATAATACTATTAATTAGTTTTTTTTTAGGAAGTAAATCTATTTCAAGAGATAAAAATATTCCTTTTGAATCAGGAATTGATGGTACAGGAGATACGAACTTGCGTTTCGCAATTAAATTTTATTTAATTGCAATTTGTTTTGTAATATTTGATGTAGAAGCTTTGTATTTGTATACTTGGTCTATTTGTGTAAAAAAAGTTGGAATTACAGGATTAATAGAAGTATTCTTTTTTATTAATACATTATTAATTACTTTATTTTATTTAGTAAAAAATAAAATTTTTAATTAAAATTTTTATTAAAATTTTCAAAATTTGTATTTTTTTAAGTATTAATTTTAAATTAGGAAAAAAATGAAATATATATTAAAGAAAATTAATTTAAAATCTCAAAAATATCCTTTAGAAGAAATTAAAGAGGTAGAAGATCCATTAATAACATATACTAAAAAAAATGTTTTTTTAGGAACATTATCTAAAATTCTACATAAATTAGTAAATTGGGGTAGAAAAAATTCGCTATGGCCTTATAACTTTGGTTTATCTTGTTGTTATGTAGAAATGGTTTCATCTTTTACTTCTATACATGATGTATCTAGATTTGGATCAGAAGTAATACGGTCATCTCCTAGACAAGCAGATTTTATGGTTATTGCAGGAACTCCATTTATAAAAATGGTACCTATTATCCAACGATTATATGATCAAATGTTAGATCCAAAGTGGGTAATATCAATGGGATCTTGTGCTAATTCAGGAGGTATGTATGATATATATTCTGTTGTTCAAGGTGTAGATAAATTTTTACCAGTTGATATTTATGTTCCAGGATGTCCTCCTAGACCTGAAGCTTATATGCAAGCACTACGTTTATTACAAAAATCTATATCTGAAGAGCGTCGTCCTTTATCTTGGATTGTTACTGATCAAGGAATATATAAAAAAAAAATGTTATCAGAAAAAGATAGAAAACGAAATAATAGATCTTTAGAAAAAGATTTTAAAAATCCTGATGATATAAATTTTTAATTTTTTGGTAATAAATATTTTAACGAAATTAATTGTATAAAAAATATAATTTTTGTATTAAAACACTTAATTTTGTTAGTTGAAAAAAATTTATTAAAAATAAAAATTTTTATAATTTTCATTATATGTACATATAATTAATACTAAAAGAAAATAGTGAGAATTTGATGGTTGATATAATAGAACAAAAAATTAATACCCTAGGATTAAAATATGATAATAATTCTGATATTGCTATTATAAGAGAATTATATCTTTATTTTGAAAAAAAATTTTTCTATGTTCAATCTACACATATAGAATGTCCTGTTATATGGGTGAATAAAAAAATATTTATTGAAGTAATATTATTCTTGAAAAATAAATCTTCTGTACTATACAATATGTTATTTGATTTACATGGAATAGATGAACGTTCTAGAAATTACAAAAAAGAAATTATTAATTGTGATTTTTCGGTTTTTTATCATTTGTGTTCTATAGATAAAAATAAAGATATTATTTTAAAAGTTCCTTTATTTGAAAAAAAATTAAATATAAGTTCTATACATCATATTTTTTTGAATTCTGATTGGTATGAACGAGAAACTTGGGAAATGTTTGGAATTATTTTTAACAATCATCCTAATTTAACTAGAATTATTATGCCGAAAACATGGAAAGGATATCCTTTAAGAAAAGATTTTCCTGCTAGGGCAACTGAATATACCCCTTTTTCGTTAAATGCTATGAAATTAAAACAGGAAATGGAAGATTTAAAATTTGATCCTAAATTATGGGGTATGAAAAATAAAGAAAAAAATTCAGATTTTATGTTTTTGAATTTAGGACCTAATCATCCTTCTTCACATGGAGCTTTTAGAATTATACTACAATTAAAAGGAGAAAAAATAATAGATTGTGTTCCAGATATAGGATATCACCATCGAGGTGCAGAAAAAATGGCAGAAAGACAATCTTGGCATAGTTATATTCCTTATACGGATCGTATTGAATATCTAGGAGGTTGTGTTAATGAAATGCCGTATATACTTGCTGTAGAAAAATTAGCTAAAATTATAGTTTCTGATAGAATTAAAGTTATACGAGTTATGCTTTCAGAATTATTTCGTATAAACAGTCATTTATTATATATATCTACTTTTATTCAAGATATAGGAGGAATGACTCCTGTTTTTTTAGCTTTTACAGATCGTCAAAAAGTATACGATGTAATTGAATTTATAACTGGATCTAGAATGCACCCTGCATGGTTTAGAATTGGAGGTTTAGCACAAGATTTACCAAAAGGATGGGAAAAAATATTAAAAAATATGCTTTCATGGTTACCAAAAAGATTAAATTTTTATATAAAATCTTTTTTGAAAAATAGTATTTTAATTTCTAGATCTAAAAACATTGCATGTTACAATAAAAAAGAAGCATTAGATTGGGGTGTTACTGGATCTGGTTTACGAGCTACAGGAGTAAATTTTGATGTAAGAAAAAACAGACCTTACTCAGGATATGATTTTTTTAATTTCAATATTCCTATTGGATCTGGAATTAGTGATTGTTATTCTCGAGTTATGTTAAAAGTTGAAGAAATATTTGAAAGTATTTCTATATTGTACCAATGTTTAAAAAATATGCCTGAAGGTCCATTTAAGATGGATCATCCATTAACTACACCTCCTTTAAAAAAATATGTTTTAAAAAATATAGAAACTTTAATTACACATTTTTTAAATGTTTCTTGGGGTCCTGTTATACCTCCTAATGAATCTTTTCAAATGATTGAAGCAACTAAAGGAATTAATAGTTACTATTTAATTAGTGACGGAGGTACTATGAGTTATAGAACAAGAATTAGAACTCCTAGTTTTCCTCACTTGCAACAAATACCATCTGTTATCAGAGGTAGTTTAATATCAGACTTAATAGTTTATTTAGGAAGTATTGATTTTGTTATGTCAGATGTAGATAGATAACAGGTAATGTTGAAAACACTAATAAAAAAATAGTAAGATACCATAATTATGAATTTAAAATTAAAAAAAATAGAAATTATTGAAATTAAAAATAAAATCAATCATTATCATACATCAAGAGCAGCTGTAATTGATGCACTAAAAATAGTACAAAATCGTATTGGATGGGTTCCTGATTGGGGTATTCATGAAGTTTCCAAAATTTTGAATTTATCATATTCGGAAGTAGAAAGTATTGCTACGTTTTATAGTCAAATATTTCGAAAAGAAATAGGAAATAATATTATTAGGTATTGTGATAGTGTTGTTTGTTATATCAAAGGTTATAAAAAGATAGAAAAAAAGTTAGAAGATATTTTAAAAATTAAAACTGGATGTACTACAATTGATAAAAAATTTACTTTATTACCAGTTTGTTGTATAGGAAATTGTGATAAAGCACCTACTTTCATGGTTAATAAAGAATTATATTCTAATGTTAAAACAACATCAATTAAAAAAATACTAGGTTTGTATATATGAAACGTAATATTTTATTACCAGATACTCATCCTTTAACATGGAGAAATAGAAAAGATAAAAAACCAGTATGGATTGATGAATATAGAAATAAAAATGGTTATGTTTCTTTAGAGAAAATATTTTATGAGAATTTTTCTCCTGAATATATTATTAATTTAATTAAAAATTCAGGTTTAAAAGGTAGAGGTGGGGCTGGATTTTTAACTGGTTTAAAATGGAGTTTATTAAATGATGTTAATGATGATAAACAACGTTATTTAATATGTAATGCGGATGAAATGGAGCCTGGAACATATAAAGATAGATTTTTAATGGAAAGAATACCTCATTTATTAATCGAAGGAATTATTATTAGTGCTTTTGCTTTACAGGTTTCTATAGCATATATATTTTTACGAGGAGAATATTTTAAATCAGAAAATTTTTTAAATAGATCTATTACAGAAGCATATGAAAATAATTATTTAGGAAAAAACATATTAAATAGTAATTTTACATTAAATTTATATGTTCATAGTGGAGCAGGTCGGTATATTTGTGGTGAAGAAACAGCATTAATTAATTCATTAGAAGGTAATCGTCCAAATCCAAGATTAAAACCACCTTTTCCTGCTAGTATTGGTTTATGGGGTCAACCTACTTGTGTGAATAATGTAGAAACTTTATGTAATATTCCAGCAATTATTTTATATGGAAATGATTGGTATAATAATTTATCTAATGGTGAAAATAGTGCAGGAACTAAACTTATGGGTTTTTCTGGTCAAGTAAATAACCCAGGTATATGGGAATTACCTTTTGGTATTACTGCTCGTGAGTTATTAGAAGATTATGCTCAAGGAATGCGAAAAGGTTTTATATTAAAATCTTGGCAACCAGGAGGGGCAAGTACTGATTTTTTATTAGAAAAACATTTAGATGTAAAAATGGATTTTGATAGTATAAAAAAAATAGGAAGCAGATTAGGAACTGCTTTATGTATGGCAGTTGATTCAAATATTAATATGGTTGCTTTAGTTTTAAATATAGAGGAATTTTTTTCTCGTGAATCTTGCGGTTTATGTACACCATGTAGATCTGGTTTACCTTGGATAGTTAATATACTAAAAAATATATACAAAAAAAATGGAAAATTAAAAGATATTCAATATTTAGAAGATTTATGTATCACGTTAGGTCCAGGAAAAACTGTTTGTGCTCTTGCTCCTGGAGCTATTGAACCGTTACAAAGTGCTTTAAAATATTTTAGACATGAATTTGAACAATTAATTCAAAATAAATAATTAAATTATCTTTTTATTTTAATTTATTAAAAATATATTTAAAATAAGTTAAAATAATATTTTAAATTAATTATTTAAAATGTTTTTTTTTTTGGAAAATATATAAAATATGGCCAAACTATATATAGATAATAAATTATATATTGTTAATGAATCAAATAATTTATTACATACATGTTTATCTAAAGGAATAAATATTCCTTATTTTTGTTGGCATCCTGAATTAGGTAGTGTAGGTGTTTGTCGTCAATGTTCGGTTAAAAAATATTCAGATATAAATGATAAGATCGGAATAATTGTTATGTCATGTATGACACCATCTCAAGATGGAAATATTATTTCAACAAAGAGTCATGAAATAATAAATTTTAGAAAAGATATAATTGAATTAATGATGAATAATCATCCTCATGATTGTCCTGTATGTTCTGAAGGTGGGAATTGTCATTTACAAGATATGACGGTAATGACTAAACATTATAAAAGAAGATATGTTTTTAGTAAAAAAAAATATAAAAATCAATATTTAGGTCCTTTTATTAATCATGAAATGAATCGATGTATATCTTGTTATCGATGTGTTCGATTTTATAAAAATTATGCAGGTGGAAAAGATTTTAATGTATATGGATCTGCTGATAATTTATATTTTGGAAGATTTGAAGAGGGAATTTTAGAAAATGAACATTCTGGAAATTTGATTGAAATATGTCCAACAGGTGTATTTACAGATAAATTATATGAAGAAAATTATAATAGAAAATGGGATATGCAATATTCTCCTAGTATATGTAATATGTGTAGTATAGGTTGTAATATATCAGTAGGAGAACGATATGGAGAAATTAGAAAAATTGAAAATAGATATAATATTGAAATAAATAATTATTTTTTATGTGATGTTGGTAGATTTGTTTATGATTTTAATAATGTAAAAAATAGACCGAATTATTTTTCTTATAACAAAAAAGAAATTTGCAAATTTTTAAATTTTACTCAATCGATAGATATTGCAGTTTCATATTTAAAAAAATCTACAAAAATTTTAGGTATAGGATCTTCTCGTTCAAGCATAGAAAATAATTTCGCATTATTAGAATTAGTAGGAATAGAAAATTTTTCTACTGGATTGTTACAAGAAGAACATAATATCATTACTTTAATAAATCAGTTTATAAAACAAAATAATTTATTAGTTCCAAGTTTACGTGAAGTAGAAGAATCAGATGCAATCCTAATATTAGGAGAAGACATTATTAATACAGCTCCAAGATTAGCTTTATCAGTTAGAAGAGCTATGAAAAAAAAATCAAAACATTTAAATAAATTTTATGAAAAAAAAATTTTTTATAAATGGCAAAGTGATACGGTAAAAATTTTTTCAAAAAAATTTAAAAATTCTTTATTTATAATAAATTATAATGATTCAAGTTTAAATGGATTATGTACTTTAAATTATTCTAAGAAAGACATTTCAGTAATGGATTTGATTATTAATATAAATCATTTAATAGAAAATAATGAATTATATGATAAAAAAATTAATGATGACATAAATAAATATATTAATTTTGTTGTAAATTCTTTAAAATTATCCAAAAATCCTTTAATTATTTCAGGATCTCATTCTAGAAGTTTGTCTATTATTAAACTTGCAATCAATATTTCAAAAAATTTAAAAAAAAATAATAAAAATACAAAATTGTTATTTGTTACTCCAGATGCAAATAGTATGGGAATTTCTTGTATTCCAGGATTTCCTTTGGAAAAAGCAATAGATATATTAAAAAATAATAAAAATGTTGCATTGATTATCATGGAAAATGATTTATATAGGCATTTACCAAAGAAAAAATTAAAATATATTTTTAATAATAAAACCAATAATATAGTTTTAGATCATCAATTTACAAAAAGTTTTCGCAATGCGAATTTAAAAGTACCTGTAAAAAATTTTTTTGAATCATCAGGAACATTAATAAACTATGAAGGAAGATTACAACGTTTTTTTCAAGTATATGAACCGAGTTTTTATAATAAAAATATTAATAGGATAGAAAGTTGGAGATGGTTACATGCTTTGAAATGTAAATTTCATAGAAAAGAATTATATTGGTTAAAGTTAGATGATATTATATCGGATTGTTCAAATAAAATTCTTGATTTTAAAAATATTATTTCAGTTGCTCCAAAATCTTCTTACCGTATTTTCGGACAAAAAGTTCCTCGATCTCCTCATAGATTTAGTGGACGTACTTCTTTTTTATCTAATATAGATATACATGAACCAAAACAACCTGAAGATATTGACTCTATGTTTTCTTTTTCTATGGAAGGAACACAATTACATAATAAATATTCTGATCAAGTTCCTTTTTATTGGTCTCCTGGTTGGAATTCTTTACAATCTGGAAATAGATATCAATTAGAAAATAATTTAAACGTTTCTTTAAACAAAAAAAATTTTTTTATAAAAAAAAATGATATAAATATAAAATTAGATTTAAAATTTTTACCAGATGTTTTTTTAAAAAAAAATAGTTTTAAAATAATTCCACATTATTTTTTATTTGATAGTAAAGAAATATTTCAATACTGTAAAAAAATTGATATTTGTAAAAAAAAATACGGAATAATGAATCATTTAGATGCAGAAAATTTAAAAATAAAAAATAATTCTATAATATATTTTTTTATTTTTAATAATATTTTTACGATTAAAATAAAAATTTCTCATTTTATGCAAAATAGATATATATCATTACCTTTAGGTAGTTCTGAATATCCTTTTTGTTTATCTGGTAAAGAAATTATTCTTTTCAAGGAGAATGAATGTGGATCTTTTATTAAATAAAATATCTGTTGTACATTTTTTACAATATTTTTTAAAATCATTAATTTTTTTTATTTGTATTGTTATTTCTGCATCTTTTATGAGTTTTTTAGAAAGAAGATTATTAGGATTATTTCAAAATAGATATGGACCTAATCGTGTAGGTATTTTTGGATTATTACAAGTTTTTGCTGACATGATAAAAATATTTTTTAAAGAGGATTGGATACCTTTATTTAGTCGAAAATATTTATTTTTTTTAGCTCCTATAATTTCATTTTCATCTTTACTTTTAGTATTTTCTATTATTCCAATTACTGCTCATTTATTAATTTCTAATTTTAGTATTGGAATATTGTTTTTTTTAATGATGGCAAGTTTATCTATTTATTCAATATTATTAGCAGGATGGTCTAGTAGGAACAAATATTCTCTTCTTGGTGCCATTAGAGCTTCTGCACAAACTTTAAGTTATGAAGTATTTTTAGGTTTATCATTAATGGGTGTAGTTGCAAAATCTGGATCTTTTAATATTTTGGATATTATATATGATCAAAAAGAATTATGGAATATTATACCACAATTTTTTGGTTTTTTAACTTTTTTTATTGCTTCTTTAGCATTATGTCATCGACATCCTTTTGATCAACCTGAATCAGAACAAGAACTTGCTGATGGATATCATATTGAATATTCAGGAATGAAATTTGGTTTATTTTTTATTGGAGAATATGTTTCTATTATAACAGCGTCATCTTTAATTGTTTCAATATTTTTTGGAGGTTTTCAAGGTCCTTTTTTTTCTCCTTTTATTTGGTTTAGTATAAAAGTTTTATTTTTTATTTTTTTATTCATTCTTATTAGAGCATCTCTTCCTAGACCTAAATATGATCAAGTAATTTTTTTTGGATGGGTGTTTTGTCTTCCTTTGACATTGATAAATTTATTTTTTACAGGTTTGTATATAGTTATAAAAAAATAATAATATGAGAGGTTATTGTATTTGAAAATCATAATAATAAAAATATTAAATATATTTTTTACTCAAATTCGTAGCATTGCTATGGTTGGATTAAATATTTTTTCTAAAAGAGAAACAAAAATGTATCCTGAAGAACCTATAAATTTACCTTCTCGTTATAGAGGTAGATTAATTTTAACTTTAGATCCAGATGGAGAAGAACGTTGTGTTGGATGTAACTTATGTTCTGTTGTTTGTCCTGTAGGTTGTATTGCTTTACAAAAATCTACTAGAAAAAATGGAAGATGGTATGCAAAGTTTTTTCGAATAAATTTATCTCGCTGTATTTTTTGTGGTTTATGTGAAGAGGCATGTCCTACTTGTGCAATACAGTTAATACCAGATATAGAATTATCTGATTTTCAAAGAAAAGATTTAGTATATGAAAAAAAAGATTTATTAATATCAGGAACAGGAAAATATTCTAAATATAATTTTTATAAAAGATCGGGTGTATCTCTTAATAGGAATAATTCGGTAAATAAGGATAAAAATACGAATTTTATTGATGTAAAAAAGATATTACCTTAACTTTGGAGTGCAATAAATATGTGTTATATTTTTTATTTTTTTGGTTTAATAGCAATTTTTTCAGTTTTTCTTACTATTATACAAAAAAATCCAGTTTATTCACTTTTATATTTTATAATTTTTTTAATTTCTATATCTGGGATTTATTATACTATAGGATTTTCTTTTATAGCGGCATTAGAAATTATTATATATGCTGGTGCAATAATGGTTTTATTTATATTTGTTATCATGACATTAAATTTAGATACAGATATTCAAAATAAAGATAATTATCTTCAAAAGAAAAAATGGATCTTTCCATCATTTTTATCTTTAATTTTATTTTTTTTATTTTTTTTGTCATTTTTACATTCATTAGGAAATAAAAAAAACATTTTATATATACCAGATATAAAAAGTATTGGAGTTTTTTTATTTGGTCCTTATATATATATAGTTGAGATATCTTCTATGTTGTTATTGTCTGCTATTATTGTTGTTTTTCATTTTTCTTCTTATCGTAGTATAAAAATAAAAAAATAAATTTTTAAAAAATATATTTTATTAAAAAAAAAATAAAAAGGAAACCGGTATGATTTCTTTTTTTTGTAGCTTAATTCTTTCAATTATATTATTTATATTAGGTTTATTTTCTCTTATTATTAGAAAAAATTTTTTATTTATGTTAATTAGTTTAGAAATTATGATTAACTCTATAGTATTAGCATTAATAATAGTCAGTAGTTATTATGAATCTGTTGAAGGTCAAATTATGTATATTTTATCTATAACAGTTGCAGCAGCAGAAGTAAGTGTAGGTTTAGCAATTTTAATGCGGATATATCGTACATATCAAACATTAAACATAGATTTATTAAGTGAGAAAAATAAATGAACTATATTTATTTAACTATTTTGATGCCATGTATCAGTTTTTTTATAACTTTTTTTAATAATAGTCAAAAATTATTTATAAAAAAATTATGTTCGTATTTAAGTGTAATTTTTATATTTTTTGCTTTCTTAAATAGTATTTATATATCGATAAAATTTTTTTATTATCCATCACATTTTTTTATTTATAATTTATGGAATTGGATTGGTATAAATAATTCACCAATTCAATTTAATTTTTTTATCGATAAATTATCTTTGATTATGTTAGTTATGGTAACAGGAATAGGTTTTTTAATTCAATTATTTTCTTGCTGGTATATGAAAAAGGAAAAATGTCAATCTCGTTTTTTTTCTTTAATGAGTTTATTTATAGTAAGTATGATGTTATTGGTACTTGCAGATAATTTAATTTTAATATATTTAGGTTGGGAATTAGTGGGATTATGTTCTTATCTTCTTATTAGCTTTTATTATAAAATAAATATAAATTGCACAGCAGCAAAAAAAGCATTTTTAATGACTAAAATTGGAGATATATTTTTATTTTTTTCGATAATTATTATATATAATGTATTTCACACATTAAGTATTCATTCTTTATTTACTATTTTAAATGGATCTGATAGTTTTTTTAATTCTAAAATTTTAGAGGTTATAACATTTTTTTTGTTAATAGGATCAATAGCAAAGTCTGCACAATTTCCTTTTCAAACATGGTTATCTGATGCTATGGTCGGACCAACTCCTGCATCAGCTTTAATACATGCTGCTACTATGGTGATATCTGGAGTGTATTTAATTTCTAGAACAAATTTTATTTTTTCTTTGACACCCGATATTTTATTTTTAATTTCTTGTATTAGTTGTTTTACTATACTAATTTCGGGTTTATCTGCTTTGGTACAACACGATATTAAAAAAATTTTGGCTTATTCTACTATAAGTCAAGTTGGATATATGTTTTTAGCTTTAGGATCTCAATCTTGGAATGCTGCTATTTTTCATGTAGTTGTACACGCAATATTTAAATCTTTATTATTTTTATCTACTAGTGCAGTAATATTAAAATCAAATTTGGAACAAAATATTTTTAAAATGGGTGGGTTAAGAAAAAAAATACCATTGGTATATATATCTTTTATATTTGGTATATCTTCTTTATTATCTTTACCAATTATTACTGCAGGTTTTTATAGTAAAGAATCTATTCTTATATCTGTTTTAGGAAATAATTTTACTATCATTTTTTTTGTTTTTTCTTTATTAGGTGTTTTTTTGACTTCTATGTATACGAGTAGATTATTTCTGTTTGTATTTTATGGAAAAAATTTTTTTAAAAATAAAAATTTTATAAATTATAAAATAGAATTTGCGTATTATTTTCCTTTAATTATTTTAAATATGTTATCTACTTTTATTTTAATTTTAATTTTCAACAAAAATAATGTATTTCCTATAAATTATTTTTATTTAAATCATAAAAAAATTATTTTTGAACTGATTTCTTTTTTAATATCATCTTCTGGATGTTTGTGTTCATATTATATATGGAATATTGATAAAAATAATTTTATTAAAAAACAATATATTAAAAACTTTTTTCATTTTATTGTAAATTTTTTATTAAAAGGATGGTATTTTGATAAATTATATAATTTAATATTTATTTTTCCTCATAATTTTATTTTACGATTGATAAATAAAGATCCAATAGATAAAAAATTAAATTTATTAAAATATAATTTTCAGTATTTAAATAAATTCATGATAAAAATTGAATTTAGTTATTTACGAAAATATTTTTTAATTTTTATTTTAAGTATTATTATTTTTTTATCTGTTTGTATTATTACAATAATAATATAAATATTTTTATTTAATAAATAAATTTATTTATTTTTTTAAAAATAATATTAAAAAATAATAAAAATTTAATTCTATTTGATTTTAACAAATTTTTAAAATTGGACAATAAAAATGTTACTTTTATGGTTGATTATTATTCCTTTTGTATTTAGTTTATTATCATTAAGTATGGAGATAATAAAACGAATAAAAATAGCTAAATATATTTCTTTAATTGGATTAAATATTACATTAGTACTATGTATAATAGAATGGTTGAAAAAAAAAAGTCAATTAGCTACTAATATACATGATAATTTTATATGGAAAAGTGAGTTATCTTATCCTTGGATTTCAAAATTTGGAATAGAATTTCATTTAGGTTTAGATAGTTTTTCTTTTATTATGGTAATATTAACTTGTTTTTTTGGGATTATATCTTTGTTGATTCAAACAGAAAAAAAAAATAAATCATACAAAATTTTTTATTTTTATTTTATGTCTATGATAGGAAGTATTATTGCTATATTGATTTCGTTGGATTTATTTTTATTTTTTTGTTTTTGGGAATTATTATCCATTCCTATTTATTTTATTTTAATATTTAATGGAAAAAAAACAGTATACAAGCAAGATCGAATTTCAATAGCAAATCAATTTTTAATGTATTCACAAATTTCTGGAATATTATTTTTATGTGGGTCATTATTTTTATCTTTATTATATTATAATTTACATCATTACTGGACTTTCAATTATAATTTGTTATCTAATATGTTAATAAGTTCAGAAAAAAATCAAATTTTTATTTTATTGTTATTTTGTTTTTCTTTTTTTATTAAAATTCCTTTAATTCCTTTTCATGGATGGTTTATTAAAGTTCAAAAAATTTCTCCTATTTCTGGTTCTTTAGATGTTACGGGTTTATTAATTAAAGTTGCGGTTTATTCTTTAATTAGATTTCATTTTATTTTTTATCCTAAAATAGTGGAAAAGTTTTCAATATTTTTAATTATAATTAGTTTAAGTAATATTGCTTATTCTTCTTATATGGCTATGTCAAAAAAAGATATAAGACAAATTTTAGCTTATTCTGCTATTTCTCATGCTAGTATGGTGTTAATAGGATTATGTAATATTAATATTTGGTCCTATCAAGGAATTATTTTAAATGTTATTGCTAATACTATCTCAATAGGATCTTTGTTGATTCTTTCTTCACAATTATATCGAAATTTAAAAACACATAATATTGATAGAATGGGAGGATTATGGGGAAATATCAATTTTATTCCTTTTTTCTTTTTGTTTTTTTTATTTTCTAATTTAGGAATACCTGGTACTGCAAATTTTTTAAGTGAATTTATAATAATATCTCATTTTTTTAATAGCTATCCTATTATATCTTTTTTAATATCTTTTTGTTTTTTATTTTCTTCAATATATTCATTAAGGTTATTTCAAAAAATATTTTATGGAAATATTAATAGAATGAGTTTATTTGAAAATAATGGATTTATAGAAGTTATTATTTTATCTTTTTTATCTGTTTTAACTATTTATATTGGTTTATTTCCTAAATATTTTTTAAATTTTTACTTATAATTGTGTATTTTAAAATCAATTATGTTTTTATACTATAAAGAGGTTATTATTTCTGATGATAATAAATGCGTTAGAAGTAACTGCAATGCTACCATTTTTTATTTTAATATTTAGTATATTGTTTTTAACATTGTTTATTTCTTTAAATAGAAATATTCTATTTGTTTTTATAACAAGTATATTTAGTTTATTTATATCTTTATTATCTATTCCTTTTATTTATTTTAAATTACCTCAAAATATTTCTGTTTTATTTCATATTGATATAATTTCAATTAATTATATTTGTATGATTTTGTTGATCAGTTTAATTACATGTATTTTTTCGTATTCGTGGTTGCAAAGTTCTTCTTATGTAAATAAAGAAGAATTTTATTTATTGTTATTATTATCAACATTAGGATCTATAGTTGTTGCGATATCAAATCATATTTTTTCATTTTTTTTAGGGATAGAACTTTTATCTTTACCTTTATTAGGATTAATTGGGTATGATTTACAATGTAAAAAATCTTTAAATTCTACTTTTAAATTTGCTATTCTTTCTAGTTTAAGTTCTATATTTTTTTTATTATCAATTGTATTTTTATATCTTTCTATAGGTAGTTTAAAAATAAATAATTTAATTAATGCTCTTGAATTACATTATTTAAAAAATAATTTAATTTTTTTATGTGGAAATGTATTCTTTCTTTCTTCAATATTATTTAAGTTATCTATTTTTCCATTTCATTTATGGACAGCATCAGTTTATAATGGATCTCCTATGTCTATTTTTTTATATTTATCTAATATATCTAAAATAGCATTAATGTATTTTTTAATTCAAATTTTTTCTCATTTATATTTTTTTAATAATAAAAAATTTTATTTTTTTCTACAAACTATTATTTTCTTTTCGATATTTTTGGGTAGTATCAGAATTATTTTTGAAAAAAATATAAAAAAAATTTTAGGATATTTATCTATTATTCAATCTGGTTATTTGTTATCAATATTAATTATAAATTTATGTTTTAACGTAATTAATTTACAAATAATTAATATATATCTTATTACATACTTGATAAGTAATATAGGAATTTTTTCTGTATTAACCTTAATTGATATAAAATGGAATATTTCAAAAATTAATAAATTATCAAAATATAAAGGATTATTTTGGAAAGATCCATTTTTAACTATTATGATGACTATTTTTTTACTATCTGTTGCAGGATTTCCTTTAACAATAGGATTTATAGGAAAATTATATTTGTTAACAGGTATTATAAATCATAATTTATGGATTTTAGGATTAGGTTTTGTGTTTGGTAGTGTTTTAGGCATATTAAATTGTTTTAGAATAATTACTTTATTGTATAGTTCTTTAGAATATGCATCTTATAAAATTAATATGATAAATACTAATTTAATTTATTTTTTACATAGTATAATATTTTTATTTTTTGTTTTAGTTATTTTTTTAGGAATATTTCCTAAATATTTATTTATTTTTTTTAAATTTTAAAAAAAATATCGATAATATTTTATTTAATAAAAAATATAGTTGTAAATTAAAGTTATTTGTTTTATGTAAAAAATTTTTTCATTAATAAAAATATAAAAATAAATTACATAAATAAAAATTTATATATTTTTTATTTTTATATTTTATTTTTGGAAAAAATTTTAATGTTCGAACATTTCAGAAATGGATTCTTCATTACTAATTCGTCTTATGGCTTCTGCTAACATTCCAGACAGAGTTAGTTTTCTTACTTTGGCAATAGATTGAATTTTTTTTGATAATGGAATTGTATCGCATACAACTACTTCATCAATAACAGAATTTTTTATATTTTTTTCTGCAATACCAGAAAAAATAGGATGAGTAGCATAAGCAAATACTTTACGCGCTCCATTTTTTTTTAATGCTTTTGCAGCATTACAAAGAGTTCCAGCTGTATCTATTATATCATCTACTAAAACACAATCTCTATTTGAAACATCTCCTATGATATTCATTACTTCTGATGAGTTTAATTGCGGACGTCTTTTATCTATTATAGCCATATCTGTATCATTTAATAATTTTGCTATAGCTCTTGCTCGTACTACTCCTCCAATATCAGGAGATACAACTATTGGATTTTTTAGTTTTATTTTTAACATATCTTCTAATAAAATTAAGCTACCAAATACATTATCTACAGGTATGTCAAAAAATCCTTGTATTTGTTCTGCGTGTAAATCTACAGTCAGAACTCGATCTACTCCTACACTAGATAAAAATTCTGCGACTACTTTAGCTGTTATAGGAACTCTAGCTGATCGAACTCTTCTATCTTGTCTAGAATAACCAAAATATGGAATAACTGCAGTTATTCTTCCTGCAGATGCTCTTCTTAATGAATCTACCATGACTATTAATTCCATTAGATTATCATTTGTAGGAGCACAAGTTGATTGTATAATAAATACATCTTTACCTCTAACATTTTCATGAATTTGCACAGTAATTTCACCATCACTAAATCTTCCTACAGAAGCGCTTCCTAAATTTGTATACAATTGTATTGCAATAGATTTAGCTAAATCTAAAACAGCATTACCAGCGAATAATTTCATATTATACATTATTTAAATCCTTTTCTGTCATAAAAATTAAAATAGATTATAGAAAAATCTGTAATTTTTATTGTGTATATATTTTAGTACAAATTTTTATTTTATATTTATAAATAGTATTTTACAACTTTTATATTTTTAAATTACTTAATGATAATTATGTAAAATAAATAATTTTTTATTAAAAAAATTAAATTTTTTAATGATTTACTGAATAATAAAAAAATTATGAAAAAAATTATTTTTACATTTATATTATAAATAATTAAATAATTATATTACTATTTGTAATAGAATTTTTTTTAAATTTTATTAAAAAAAAATAATAATTATTATGATTAATCGATTTTTTAATGTTAAAATATTTTTAAATATAATTTTTATAAGAAAATTTAATATATTATTAGTAAATAATTTTATTTTTAAACTTAAAATAGTGTACAAAAATGAAAAAAACAATTTTTTTAAAGTTAGAGAATTTGTATTTTCGTTTTCAAGAATTAGAAAAAATTTTATCTGCAAAAAATGTTATTTTTAATAAAAAAAAATATCGAGAATGTTCGAAAGAATATGATAATTTATCTGATTTAATCGCTTGTTTCAAAAAATGGAAAAAAAATAAAAAAGAAATAAAGGAAGTTAAATTGTTAATGCAAGACATTGAAATGTGTAAAGAAGCAGAAAAGGAATATAAAATATTAAATTTAGAAAATAAAAAATTAGAAAAAAAAATAGAATATTTAATGGTTCCTACTGATCCTGATGATAAATATAACTGTTATCTTGAAATCAGAGCGGGTACAGGAGGAGATGAATCAGCGATTTTTGCAGGTGATTTATTTAAAATGTATATGAAATATTCTGAAACAAAATTATGGAATGTAGACATAATTAACATACATAAAGGAGATAAAGGAGGATTTAAAGAAATTATCATTAAAATTTCTGGAAAAAAAGTTATGAGAAAATTAAAATTTGAATCAGGTGGTCATAGAGTACAAAGAATACCTAAGACAGAAACACAAGGTAGGATACATACTTCTACATGTACAGTTGCAGTAATGCCAGTAAAAGATGATTGTGAAAAAAATATTGATATTAATTTAAATGATTTAAAAATTGATACTTTCAGATCTTCTGGTGCAGGAGGGCAACATGTAAATACTACTGATTCTGCAATTCGTATTACTCACATTCCTACCGGTCAAGTAGTTGAATGTCAAGATGAAAGATCGCAGCATAAAAATAAATCTAAAGCATTATCAGTTTTATTAGCTCGTATTCAAGCATTTGAAAAATCTAAAATGCATGAAGAGAATGCAGAAATTCGTCGAAATTTATTAGGAACAGGTTCTAGATCAGATAGAAATAGAACTTATAATTATCCTAATAATAGAATTACGGATCATAGAATTAATCTTACTGTTCATTGTTTAAATGAAGTATTAAATGGAAAATTAGATATTTTAATTAATCCAATTATTCAAGAATATCAAGCTGATAAATTATACGAATTATCTAAAAAAAATAAATGAAATTATGTGATTGGTTATATAAAAGTTTTAGTAAGTTAAAAAAAAATAATATTAATAAAAATGATATAATATATTTATTAAGTTGTATATTAAATAAACCTCAATATTGGATATTTATTTTTCCAAATAAAATTTTAAAAAAAAAACAAATAATTAAATTAAATTATGCGTTAGAAAGAAGAATCAATCAAGAACCGATTCCTTATATTACAAATTTTAAATATTTTTGGTCTTTAAAATTGTATATTAATAAATATGTTTTTATTCCTAGAATGGATACAGAAATTTTAATTAATATATTATTTTCATATGTTAAACATTCAGAGAAAAAAAAAATATTAGATTTGGGAACAGGATCTGGAGCTATTGCATTAGCTATAGCTAAAAATCGTTCTAAATGTAGTGTTATTGGAATTGATATTTGTAAATTTGCAATTAAAGTAGCAAAAAAAAATGCTGTCAATTTAAATATAAAAAATGTACGATTTTTTTTAAGTAATTGGTTTTCTAACATTGGAAAAAAAAAATTTGATATTATTGTTAGTAATCCACCTTATATTGGAATACATGAAAAAAAAATGTTACCACAAGGTGTATTTTTTGAACCAGCGCGTGCTTTATTTTCTAATAATAAAGGAATGCAAGATATAGAACATATTATTCAATATTCTCCTAATTATTTATATCCTAACGGATGGATAATTATAGAACATGGTTGGAAACAAAAAATATTAGTACAAAATCAATTATTATTAAATAATTTTGTAAATTTATTAACAGTCTGTGATAACAATGGAATTGACAGAGTGACAATAGGTCAATATATAAAAAATTAGTTTTGATATAAAAAAAATATATTTATTATATGTATTCAATAAGTTTATTTTTTATTAAAAATATATATTTAATAAACTTAATTTTAATTCTTACAAGGAGAATTATGCAATCTTTAGTAAAAAAAATAAAATCTTCTGATTCATCTATTTGTGATTCTATTATTGATGTGTTTGAATATATTAATAAAAATTTTAAAAAAGATAGTGTTCAGTTAGATTTAAATGAAAAAATTGAAAAAATAAAATTAAATATATCAAATCAATTGAATTGTTTTTATAAATTAAAAAAATTATTACATATTTTTTATATTGATTGGAAATATGGAAGTGCTACTGGATTATATAAGATTTCTGATGTTTTATGGATTGATAAAGTTTTACAAAATAAAAAAGGAACAGCTCTTTCATTAGGGATAATATTAATGCATATTGCAAATAAATTACAAATAAAATTAATTCCTATAATTTTTCCTACTCAATTGATACTTCAGTTTAAAAATAAAGATAGTAAAAAAAATATATTTATAAATCCTTTTAATGGAGAAATTATAAGTAAAAATTTATTAGATTTATGGTTGAAGGGTCATATTAGTTCAACTACTTTTTTAGATAAAAAAGATTTAAAAGAAGTGAATTCATTTGTACTAATTTGTAAAATTCTTAATTCATTAAAATTAGCATTAATAGAAGAAAAAAAATTAACTTTAGCTTTGAAAATTAGTAATGTATTAGTAGAAATTAATCCTCAAGATCCTTATGAAATAAGAGATAGAGGATTAATATATTCTCATTTAGATTGCAATCATATTGCTGTATCTGATTTAATTTATTTTATTGAACATTGTCCAGAAGATCCTCTTAGTGAAATTATTAAAATGCAAGTACATATGATTCAGAAAAAAAAAAATATTTTTCATTAGAAAATAATATTAATATTAATTTTTAATTTTATATAAAATTTATTTTTAATAAAAATATATAATATATATATTAATAAATTACAAAAATAATTTTTATTACTATTTATTTAATTATTATCGTTTCTTATAAATTTAAAAATTTTTTTATTTTGGATAATAACAATGTTAAAAGATTCAATTTTAGTTTTAAACTGTGGTAGTTCTTCTATAAAATTTAGTATTTTTCAATGTTATACCAATAAAAAATTTTTATCTGGTATAATAGAATCTATTGGATCGAATGAATCGAATGCAAAATGGATAACAAATAATAAAAAAAAATATTGTAAATATTTTAAAAAAAATAATTCATATAAAAGTCTTTTAAAATTTTTATTTAGAAAAATAATTTTTAAGGAAATAAAAATTAGTAAATCCTTAATCGGTATAGGACATAGAATTGTACATGGTGGTACCAAGATTAAAAAAGCAATTTTTTTAAATAAAAAAAATATTCATTATATTAATAAAATATCCCATTTTGCTCCACTACATAATCCTATAAATTTATTAGGAATAAATATTTCTATACAAGAATTACCGAATTTATCAAATTTTAATATAGGTGTATTTGATACTAGTTTTCATCAAACGATACAAAAAGAATCATACCTTTATGCGATTCCTTATAAAATGTATTCTTTATATAATATTAGACGTTATGGTGCTCATGGAATTAGTCATAAATATATTGTTTCTAAATCTTCAGAAATTTTAAATAAATCAATAAAAAAATTAAATATTATTAGTTGTCATTTAGGTAATGGAGCTTCTGTAACTGCTATTGCAAATGGAATTTCAATAGATACATCAATGGGATTAACTCCTTTAGAAGGTTTAGTTATGGGTACTAGAAGCGGTGATATTGATCCTTCTATTATTTTTTTTATGTTTAATAAATTAAAAATGAATATTAAGGAAATTGAAAATACTTTAATAAATAAATCTGGTTTATTAGGAATTAATGAAAAAGAAAGTGATTGTAGAAAAATTATTAATGCATATTCAGAAGATAAAAAATTTGAATTATCTATTAATATTTTTTGTAGAAGATTAGCAAAGTATATATCTAGTTATATGTGTTTAATGAAAGAAAAATTAGATGGATTAATATTTACAGGTGGTATTGGAGAAAATTCTTGTTTAATTCGATCTAACACTATTTTTAGATTATTGAATTTAGGGTTTAAATTAGATGATAAAAAAAATAAAAATTTAAAAAAAAAAATAAATTATTTTATTAATGCAAAAAATAGTATTCCTATATTAGTTATTAAAACAGAAGAAGAATTAGAAATAGCTAGGGAAGCATGGAGTTTAATATATGCAAATAGAAAAAAATAATATTATTTAAAATATTTTTTTCAATAAATCAATATAGGAAAAAAATGATTAAAACTATTATGTTAATACCATTAAGTAGTGATTGTGACTTTACATTAATTAATCTTGTAGTATTAAATATTATTTGTAAAAAATTTAAAGAAATATATTTTTTTAATCCTATTGTTTTAAATAAAAATTTTTCTTTATATAATAAAAAATTTTTATCTATTTTAAAATTTTTAAAATGTAAAATTAATTTAATTGATCCTATACAAATAAATAAAATATTACAAAACAATATTTCTATAGAAAAATTTGAAAAATATGTTTTTTTAATTTTGGAAAGGTATTATTCTTGTATAAAAAAAAAAAATATAGTTACAATAATTACAGGAATTCCTATAAAAAGTATTGAAGATATTAACTATTCTATTAATTTAGAAATAGCAAAAAATATTAATGCAGAAATAATTTTTTTAAATTCTGTACATGTGTCAAAAAAAATAGTTTTAGAAAAGTATATATCTAAAATATATAAAAAATATTTTTTAATCCATAAATTGAATATAATAGGAATTATTTTTAATATTTTTAAAAATAAAAAAAAATATTTACAAAAAAATATTTTATGTATGAATAGTAATTTAGAAAAAAAAAATATTGAATCATTTATTCAGAAGAATAAATTTTTAATTAATACAAGTTCTATTCCTATTTTAGGAATGCATAATTTTAATTTACAAAAAAAATATATACCAGTATATTTTCTTATAAAATTATTATGTGCAAAATTTATTTTTCAAAATTGTATTAAAATGCAATATATTACAAATATATATGTTATACAGAGCGAAAAAATTCAAAATATTTCAATCGAAGATAATACTTTATTAATTATTGATCTGACTTGTATTAATGATATAAAAACAGTTGTTTTATGGATAAAAAAAAAAAAAATTAATGCAATAATTTTATTTACTAATAGTAAATATCTCAAGATGAATATTATAAATAATATTGATTATATAAAAAATTCTTATACTGATATTTTATATACTAAATTTTTTATATTAGAAGTATGTAATGTTTTGCAAAAATTTAATTTTAATTTTTTAGATCAAACACAAAATAATATTTTAAAACAAATACATACTTATTCTAAGTATATTAATTCAAAAAAAATATTTTTACATAAAAATAAATTTATAGATCAAATATCTTCTTTATCATTTAGATTTCAATTACGTATTTTATCTTCTAAAAAAAATAAGAAAATTATTTTTCCTGAAGGAAATAATCCTAATATTATTAAAGCAGTTTCTATTTGTAGTAAATTAAAAATTTCTAATTCTATATTATTAGGTGATCCTAAAATAATTATGAATATAGCAAAAAAAGAAAAAATTCATTTAGGAAATAGAATTCGAGTAATTAATCCTAAGGAAATTAGAAAAAAATATATAAATACTTTAATTAAATTAAGAAAATCTAAAGGAATAAATAAAATACAAGCAAAAATTTTATTAAAAAATAATATTATACTAGCTAATTTAATGTTAAAAAATAACGAAGCAGACGGTTTAGTAGGAGGAATAGAAAATACTACAGCCGATATTATTCGACCTTCTTTTCAATTAATAAAATGTAAACCGATATATTCATTAATATCCTCTTGTTTTTTTATGTTATTTAAAAATAAAATTTTATTATATTCAGATTGTGCGATTAATCCTAATCCTACGTCTTCACAATTAGCTGAAATTGCTATTCAAACTGCTGAAACAGCTTGTTCTTTTAATGTAAAACCTAGAATTGCTATGATTTCATATTCTACTGGATGTTTAAAAAATAGTCATTTTGATGTGATAAAAGTTTATAATGCTGTAAAAATAGTTAAAAAAATAAGACCAGATTTATTAATCGAAGGTCCTATTCAGTATGATGCTGCAATATCTTCTAAAGTCTGTAAAATTAAATTAGTAAATTCAGTATTGAAAGGAAAAGCAAATATATTTATATTTCCTGATTTAGATACAGCAAATACTACTTATAAAGCTGTACAAAGATCTTCTGAAATTGTGTGTATAGGACCAATTTTACAAGGAATTAATAAACCTGTTAATGATTTATCTAGAGGAGCTTCTATAGAAGATATAGTTTATACTATTGCAGTAACTTGTATTCAATAATAATTGAAAATAAAAATGAATAGTTTTTTAATAAATGAATTGTTAAATTATAATTTAAATGTATTAAATTTTTTAAAATTTATATTAGAGTCTATTTGACTCACTAAATAAGAATTGATTTCTACTTCTTGAGGCGCTGATTGTACTTTATCTGATTTTAACCAAAAATTAATCCAAGGAATAGGATTAGTAAAAATAGAAAATATTGGATCTAATCCAATCGCTTTCATTCTTATGTTAGTAATGTATTCTATATATTGATATAATATTTTTTTATTCAATCCTAAAATAGATCCATCTTTAAATAAATATTTTGCCCATTTTTTTTCTTGTTCTACTGCATTTTTAAAAATTTTAATGGATTCTTCTTTACATTCATCCGCTATTTCTTGCATTTCTTCTTTTTTTTCGTTTTTTAATAAATTGATTATGTATTGTGTACCTGTTAAATGCAGTGATTCATCTCTTGCTATTAATCGAATTATTTTAGCATTTCCTTCCATAATCTCTTGTTCTGCAAATGCAAAGGAGCATGCAAAACTAACATAAAATCTTATTGCTTCTAATACATTTACACTAATTAAACATAGATATAATTTTTTTTTTAAAATATTTATATTATTAAAAATTTTTTTATTATTAATATAGTATGTTCCTTGTCCTAATGTATTCCAAGAATATATTGAATAAATTAAACTATCATAATAATACGCAATATCTTTTGATCTATTACAAATAAATGCATTGTCGATAATATTATTGAATATAATATTAGGAGAATGAAATATATTTCGTATTATATGTGTATAAGATCTAGAATGTATTGTTTCTGAAAAAGACCATGTTTCAATCCAAGTTTCTAATTCTGGTATGGATACAATAGGTAAAAATGCAATATTAGGACTTCTTCCTTGAATAGAATCTAATAAAGTTTGATATTGTAAATTACTTAAAAAAATATGTTTTTCATGTTCTAATAATTTATTAAAATCAATTCTATCTTGGGATAAATCTATTTCTTCAGGTCTCCAAAAAAATGATAGTTGTTTTTCTATTAGTTTTTCAAAAATAATATATTTTTGTTGATCAAAACGAGAAATATTAATAGAGTTACCAAAAAACATAGGTTCTTGTAATTGATTATTATTTTTTTTTGAAAATATAGTATATTTCATAAATTTATACCTAAAATTAAAATAGTAAAATTAAATACTTTGATTAAATTTTTTATTTTTATATATTACAAGAATCTCCATCACAGGAATTGTAATTTTTATTTTGATATTGGTTATCTTGTTTATATAGTTCTTTTTGAAATTCTCCTGCTCCATCTCTTGTATTTTGATAATATAAGGTTTTAATTCCCAATTTATATGCAGTTAAAAGGTCTTGTATTAATTGTTGCATAGGTATCCTATTGTTAGGAAACTTTTGTGGATCATAATTTGTATTTACTGAAATAGATTGATCAATAAATTTTTGCATAATCGCAGCAAGTTGCAAATATCCTGTATTATTTGGTAAATCCCATAATAATTCATAATTATTTTTTAGTTTTTCATATTCAGGAACTACTTGTTTTAACATTCCATCTTTTGAAGCTTTAATACTAATAAACCCTCTTGGAGGTTCAATTCCATTTGTTGCATTAGATATTTGAGAAGATGTTTCTGATGGCATTAATGCAGATAAAGTAGAATTTCTTAATCCATATTTTTTAATTTTTTTTCGAAGATACTCCCAATCTAAATGTAAAGGTTCTGTACAAATTTCATCTACACTTTTTTTATAAGTATCAATAGGTAAAATTCCTTTATAGTAATTTGTTTCATGAAAAAGAGGACAAGATCCTTTTTCTTGAGATATTTTGCATGAAGATTTTAATAGATAATATTGTATATATTCAAATGTTTTATGTGTAATATTATTAGCACTTCCATCGGAATAACGAACATTATTTTTTGCAAGATAATAAGCAAAATTTATTACACCTATTCCTAAAGATCTTCTTTGTAAAGCTCCTTTTTTTGCTGCTGCAACAGGATATTTTTGATAATCTAATACTGCATCAAGAGCTCTTACTATCAAATTGGTTATTTCAGGTATTTCTTGAATATTTTTAATGGCACCTAAATTTAATGCAGATAAAGTACATAATGCTATTTCTCCTATTTTTTCATTTGTACTATCTAAAGGTTTAGTTGGTAATAAAATTTCTAAACATAAATTAGATTGTTTGATAGGTGCGATTTTACAATCAAAAGGACTATGAGAGTTACAATGATCGACATGTTGAATATATATTCTGCCTGTAGATGTTCTTTCTTGCATCATTAAAGAAAACAAATCAATAGAATTTATTTTTTTTTTTCTGATTTTAGAATTTTTTTCATATTTTAAGTACAGATATTCAAATCTTTTTTGATCTGAAAAAAAAGATTGATATAAATCTTGTACATCATTAGGACTAAACAAAGTAATTTTTTTTCCTAAAATCATTCTTCGATAAATAAATTTGTTGATTTGTACCCCATAATCTACATTTCTAACACGGTTTTCTTCTATTCCTCTGTTATTTTTTAATACTAAAAGTGATTCTACTTCTAAATGCCATATAGGATAAAAAAAAGTAGCAGCTCCTCCTCTCACTCCACCTTGAGAACAAGATTTTACTGCGCTTTGAAAATATTTATAAAAAGGAATACATCCTGTATGAAAAGCTTCTCCATTTCGTATTGAACTACCAATTGCTCTAATTTGTCCAACATTAATTCCAATACCTGCTCTTTGTGAAACATATTTTACAATTGAACTAGCAGTAGCGTTAATTGAATGTAATGTATCGGCACATTCTATTAGTACACATGAACTAAATTGTTTTGTAGGTGTTCGTAATCCAGACATAATAGGTGTAGGAAGAGATATCTTAAATTGTGATATTGCATGATAAAATTTTTTAATATAAATCATACGAGTAGTAGAAGGATACTGAGAAAACAAGCATGCTGAAATTAAAATATATAGAAATTGTGCACTTTCATATATTTTTCCAGTTATCTTATTTTGTAATAAATATTTATTTTCTAATTGTTTTACTGCAGAATAAGAAAAATTCATATCTCTCATATGATCGATAAAAGAGTTCATTTCATTAAATTCTTGTTTGGAATAAAAATTTAATAAATTAGAATCATATTTTTTTATTTTTACTAATTTTTTAACATGATCATATAATGTAGGTGGTGTAAATTTTCCGAATGCTTCTTTTCTTAAATAAAATATTGCTAATCTAGCAGAAAAATATTGGTATTCTGAACATTTTTCTGATATTAAGTCTGCAGAAGATTTAATGATAGTTTTATGAATATGAATTGTTGTGATTTCATTATAGAATTGCATTTTTGATCGTAAAAATACTTGAGAAATAGAGATATTTTTTAATCCTTTTGAAGCTTTGATTAGAATTTTTTTTATTTTTTCTAATTTAAAATTTTCTTTTTTACCATCACGTTTCGTGACCAATAAAATTGGTTTCATACAATATATCCGATTATTTATTTTTATTAATAGTATTTTAAAAAAAAAATATTTTCAAAATTAGGTATTTTATAGAGTTGTATTTAAATATTTTTATATATAAAATCAAAAAAAAAAAAAAAAATATTTTTATTTTAATTTAAAAAAAATATTGTTTTTTTACATAATTAATTAATTTTATATAGAAAATTTTTTATTTGATAAGTTATAATTAATATTTTTAAAATATTAATATAAAGAATTTAGTTTTTGTACTGCTACAACTTTTTCATTTTTTATCGTTCTAATTAGAATAACCCCTTGTGTGTTTCTTTTTAAAATTCCAATTTCAGAAATCCTAGTTCTAACTAAAGTTCCAGCATTTGTAATCATCATAATTTGATTATTTTTAAATACTTGGATTGCTCCAATAAGTACTCCATTTTTTTTAGTAGTTTTGATAGCAATTACTCCTTGTGTGGGTCTTGATTTTATTGGAAAATCTGATGTTTGAGTTTGTTTTCCAAATCCATTTTCCGTTACTGTTAAAATGTTTCCCTTATTATTTTCTGGTATAATTAAAGATACTACTTTATCTTTTTGTTTAATTTTTATTCCTCTTACTCCTGAAGCATTTCTACCCATTTTCCTAACTGATTTTTCTGAAAAATGAACTACTTTTCCTAATGATGTAAATAACATAACAGTATCATTTCCATTAGTAAGAGATACTCCAATTAATTCATCATTATCTTTTAAGTTAATAGCAATGATTCCTGTACTACGAGGTCTTTTAAAAAGAGATGAAGATGTTTTTTTTACCATTCCTTTTAGTGTAGCCATAAAAATATTTATATTATCTTTATATTCGTTTAGAGATAATATTGTAGTAATTCTTTCTTTTGAATTTAAAGGTAGCAAATTAATTATAGGTCTTCCTCTTGCATTTCTACTAGCTTCTGGTAATTGATATACTTTTAGCCAATAAATTACACCTCTACTAGAAAAACATAATATAGTATCATGGGTATTAGCAACTAATAGACTTTCTATGAAATCTTCTTCTTTTGTTTTTACTGCTGATTTTCCTTTTCCTCCTCTTTTTTGTGCTTCATAATCACTTAATGGTTGATATTTTACATATCCAGAATGAGAAAGTGTAACTACTACATCTGTTTTAGTAATAACATCTTCTATATTAATATCAGATGGGTTTTTGCATATTTCAGTTTTTCTGGTATCACCAAATTTTTTTTTTATATTGTATAGATCTTCTTTTATAATTTCAGTTATATAGTTTGTATTTTTTAAAATTTTAATGATATTTTTAATTTTTTTTAATAATAATGAGTGATCTTCAAGAATTTTTTTTTGTTCTAGTGAAGTTATTTTTTGTAATTTTAGATCTAATATAGATTTTGTTTGTTCTTCAGAAAAAGAAAAAAATTTTATATTTATATTTTTATTTTTATTTTTCCATTTATATAGTAATTGTTTCTTTTCTTCAATTATTTTTTTAATTAATAAATTTTTTATTTCCCATTTTTTTGATAAAAGAATTTTTTTTGCAGATTTAGGATTAGAAGAACTTTGAATTAAAAGTATTATTTCATCAATATTATGTAAAGCTATGCTAATTCCTTCTAATATATTTGATTTTTTAAAATATTTTTTTAACTTAAATAAATTTTTTCTATATACTACTTCTTTTCTATGATTAATAAATGCATTTAATATATCTAGCAATGATAATGTTTTTGGTTGTTTTTTATATAAAGCAACCATATTAATTCCAAAAGAAATTTGTAGTTGAGTTAATAAATATAGTTGATTAAGAACTATTTTTGCTCTTGATTCTCTTTTTATTTCAATGACTATTCTCATTCCATCTTTATCTGATTCATCTCTTAAAGCTGTAATTCCTTCTATTTTTTTTTCTTTAACTAATTCTGCAATTTTTTCAATTAAACGCGCTTTATTAACTTGGTAAGGTATTTCATGTATAATAATTTTTTCTTTTTTTGATTTTTTACTAATTTGTATTTTGCTACGAGCTCTTATACATATTTTCCCTTTTCCAGTTTCATAAGCTTTTCGAATACCAGATGTTCCATGTATAATTCCATATGTAGGGAAATCAGGACCAGGAAGATATTGCATGATTTCTGATAGAGAAATTTTTTTATTTTTTATAACAGCTAAACATGCATCAATTACTTCATTTAAATTATGAGGTGGAATATTTGTAGCCATTCCTACAGCAATTCCAGAAGATCCATTGATTAATAAATTTGGAATAGTAGTAGGTAGTATTTCTGGAATATATTCAGTACTATCATAATTAGAAACAAAATTTACTGTTTTTTTATCAAGATCTTTTAATAATTCTTGAGAAATTTTTGACATTCTAATTTCAGTATAACGCATGGCTGCTGCAGAATCACCATCAACTGAACCAAAATTACCTTGACCATCTATTAATACATATCTTAACGAAAAAGGTTGAGCCATTCGTACAATAGTGTCGTATACAGCTGAATCACCATGAGGATGGTATTTTCCAATTACATCTCCTACTATTCTAGCTGATTTTTTATATGGTTTATTCCATAAATTTCCTAAAACATACATTGCAAATAATATTCTTCTATGAACAGGTTTTAATCCGTCTCTAACGTCTGGTAGTGCTCGACTAATAATTACTGACATTGCATAATCTAAATAAGAAGTTTTTAATTCTTTTTCAATATCAACTTTTATTATTTCTTTAGCTATTTTTTTCATAAGATAATAATCTCTTTTTTTTTTTACCTGATAGTAATTTTGAGTTTAAAATTATAACATATTTCAATTATTCAATGTATTCAAAGAAATTATTAATTCTATTCATTTTTATTTTATATTTTTTTTATAAAATTATTTTGTATTGTATCAATACAATAAAAAATTTTGTTATAGTAAAAATTTTTATTTCATATTAAAATAAATTATAAAAATAATTTTAAAATTCTTATAATTATTTTTTTAAAATTTTTTAAATAAAAATTTTACTAATTTGAAATATTAAAATTAATAATTAGAGATTTTTTAAAAAATAAATTTTTTGTTCTAAAAAATAAGGTTAATTTGTTATGAAATTAAACGAAAAAACATTGTTGGAAAATCTATTTGATAGATTGAAAGATACTGAAAAACAATTTCCAGATAGAAATAAAGAAGCGGAAGATTTAATTAATAATTTTTTAAAACAATATCCTAATTCTCCATATTATATTATTCAAACTATATTAGTTCAAGAAAGTGTTATTAATAATTTAAATGATAAAGTTATTAAGTTAGAAAAAGATATTAAAAACATGAATAAAAATATTAAAAAACCAGGTTTTTTATCTAATTTTTTTAAAAAATGTTCTGGTGGTGATAAAGATAATTCAACCCCTAAAAGTTTTATTAGAGGTAGTTCTGATTTAAATGATTCTAGAAAAAGTAATCCTAATTATAATATGAATAATACTAATCCTAATTATAATTATTCTAATCCTAATAATTCTGTTTCAGGTGGAGGGGTAAGTAGTTTTTTAGGAAATGTAGCACAAACTGCTGCAGGAGTAGCGGGAGGTGTTGTTTTAGGAAATATTATATCTAATGCATTTCAAAGTGATAAGCATACTGATTTTAATCATTATGATGATACTGTGAATAGTTCTACTGAATTTCATCCTGATAATAGTGATTTCGAATCAGAAGAAAATACAAGATATACAGAAGAAGAAATATTTGAAACTGAAGATAATGATAACTATAATATGAATGATGAAAATTCTTTTGAAAATTTTTCAGATGATGATATGCAAGATGATGAGTTTATATAAAAAATTTTTATTTCAAATAAAAATTTTTTGTTATATACAAGTAAGTAACAAAATTTTTTAACAATTAGTATATTTTTAAAAAAATTTGATTTTTCAGATAATTTATTTAAATATAAACCAGCACAAAAATTTGCGCTGGTTCTATTTTGTTTTTTTATAATATTATTATGAATTTATATATAAGAAAACATTAATATTATTTATTTTTAAAATATTTTTTTATACCTTTTAAGGAAGGATCTATTCCTTCATCACCTTTATTCCAATTAGCAGGACATACTTCCTTGTTGGATTCAAAAAAATTTATAGCATCTGTCATTCGAATTATTTCATGAATATTTCTACCAAAAGGTAAATCATTTATTGTTTCATGTCTAACTATTCCAGTTTTATCGATTAAAAATGAAGCTCTTAGAGCTACTCCTATTTCTGGATGTTCAATTTCATATAATTTTTGTATTTTTCTTTTAATATCAGAAACCATAGTATAATTTACTTTTCCTATTCCTCCTTGATTTATAGGTGTATTTCTCCAAGCTTGGTGTACAAAAACAGAATCACAAGAAATACCTATAATTTTTATTTTTCGTTTTTCAAATTCAGAATATAATTTATTAAATTCTATTAATTCTGTTGGGCAGACAAAAGTAAAATCCATAGGCCAAAAAAATAGAATTGTATTAAATCCCATTGAATATTTTTTAAAATTAAAATTATTTATTATTTTTCCATCTCCTGTAATAGCAGATGCGGTAAAATTTGGAGCTGGTAATGTGACTAATGCCATAATATTAATTCCTTGATATTATTTTTTTATTTTTAATTTTTATTAAAATGACATAAACAATATATATTAAGATTGTATTGATGAAAATAAAAATTTTTTAAATTATGGAAATCATAATAAATGAATTATTTAATATCTTGGAAAGATTTATTGTACTCTGAAAAAAGAAAAAAATATTTTTTAAATATTATTTCTTATATTAATAAAGAGCGTAAAAATAAAATAATTTATCCTTCTAATAAAAATATTTTTAAAGTTTTTTCTTTGACACCTATAGCATCTATAAAAATAGTTATTATTGGACAAGATCCTTATTATTCTAATAATAAAGCTCATGGTTTAGCTTTTTCAGTTAAAAAAAATATTTTTATACCTCTTTCATTAAGAAATATATTTATTGAAATAAAAAATGATTTAGGAGATTTTGATATACCTAATCATGGATGTTTACATCAATGGGCTAAACAAGGTGTTTTTTTATTAAATAGAATATTAACAGTAGAAGAAAATAAACCAGGATCACATGCCAATATCGGATGGAAAAATTTTACAAATAAAATTATAGATATAATTAACATACATTTAACAGGAGTTATTTTTTTATTATGGGGAAATTTTGCTAATGAAGTTGTAAAAAATATTAATACACAGAAACATTATATTTTACAGGCGTCACATCCATCACCATTATCTGCTTATAAAGGATTTTTTGGATGTCGCCATTTCTCAAAATCAAATAGTATTTTATTGTCTGAAGGAAAAAAACCTATTGTTTGGTAGAATTATTTTTTTCATTGTTTGAACTTTTATTTGGATGAGCAACTTCAACTTCAGATATTCGTAAAATTTCTTTATTAAATAAATATCCTTTTTTAATTATAGAAGTTATATGATTTTTTTTCACTTGATCTGTTTTTTTATAAGAAATAATTTTATGAATATTAGGATTATATTGAGTATTTTTTTCTCCATAAAAAAATATATCACATTTATTTAAGTTGTTTAAAAATGATTTATATATTAATTTAATACCTTCAATACATGAAAAGTTTTTTTTTTGTAATTTATATTTTTTGTTACATATTTTTTCTAGAATATCTATAATTGGCAATATTTTTTTAAAAAATTTTTTTTTATTTTCATATTTAATTTTTTCTATTTTTTTATTTTTTTCTTTTTCTATATTTTCTATTTTTGCTTGTGTTCTCATTTTAATATTTATTATTTTTTTTTCTAATTTTAAAAAATATTCATTTAGATTTTGTAATGTTTTAATTTCATTTTTTTTATTTTTTTCTTTTGATTTTTCTTGTTTTTGTAATATTTTTTCTTCATTTTTTTTATTTTCATGTTGTTTCATAAATAATTTCCTATAAATTTTATTGTTTTTATAAATTTTTAATTCATTATGGTGTTATAAAAATTTTTTTTCAAGTTTAAGAAATATTTAATTAAATATACATTGTAAAATAGGAAATAAATAATATATGAAAAATAATTTTAAAAAAATTGGAATTATTGGACATCCTAGGAATATTAATTCGTTTGAAACACACAAGTTATTATATCAATGGTTAACAAAAAGAAAATATGATGTATATATAGAATGTTCAATTTTTAAAAAAATAAATTTATTGAATGCAAAAATAAAAAAAATAGAAGAAATTGGAAAAATATGTGATTTAGTTATTGTAATTGGAGGAGACGGAAATATGTTATGTGCTTCTCGAATATTATCTTCTTATGATGTAAAAATAATTGGTATAAATAAGGGAAAATTTGGATTTTTAACTGATATAACACCTGATACACTTTTTTTTCAATTAGAAAATATTTTAACTGGAGAATATAAATTAGAAAAAAGAATTTTATTAGAAATAAGAGTTACAGGGGGAAAAAGAAAATCAAAGATTTTTAAAGCGGTTAATGAAGTAGTTTTATATTCTAAGAAAATGGATAATATGATTAATTTTAAAGTTTATATAGATGATCATTTTGCGTTTTCTCAGTATTCTGATGGATTAATTATTTCTACTCCAACAGGTTCTACGGGATATGCATTATCTGCAGGTGGTCCTATAATTACACCTTCGGTAGAATCCATAGTTTTAGTTCCAATATTACCTCATAGTTTGTCTGCTAGACCTTTAGTAGTAAGTGGAAATAGTTTTATTTGTTTTGTATTAACGGGAATTAATTATTTTATACATCTCACTTGTGATGGAAAAAATGTTTTAAAGGTTCGACCTGGAGAAAAAGTATTTGTCAGAAAAAGTATAGATACTTTTAATTTAATACATCCTAAAGAATATAATTATTTTCATGTTCTTAAATCTAAGTTAAATTGGTCAAAAAAATTTTTTAATTAATATGAATTATTTTTTTTACTATATACAAGTTTTATATTATAAAAATATTGTTAGTTTTTTTTTTTTTTTTTTTGGAGTTGGCGGGATTCGAACCCGCGTCCAAAAATTCTATATAATTTAGGTACTACATGCTTAGTCTATAATTTTTTTTAAAACATTCTAATTAAATTATAAGACGTAAAATGTTTAGATGTTTTTCTTGAAAGTTTTTTCATTAAGAAAATCAAGAAATTTTCTTAAGAAACTCTTTATTTATATTATTAAATCTTTATTTTCTACATAGAAAAGAGAAAACTATTTATAGATATAAAGACCTTTTACAGTTTTTTAAGCTGCTAAAGCGTATTGCTGATTTTTTTTTGCATTTAATTTATACGGTTTTTATCGAGGCCACCGATCCTCGGCATGCACCTAAAATTTTTTGATATTTTTGTCGAATCCAAATATCAACCCCTTTTATTATGCAAATAAAAATATTTATTTTTTATTTTTAAAAAATATTATATAATATTTTTATAAAATTTTCTATACTAAATATTAATTTATTAAAAAAGATAAAATATGAATACTATAAAAAAAATTGAAAAACAAATTCAAGAAAATCCTGTTTTAATATATATAAAAGGAACACCTGATAATCCGAGTTGTGGATTTTCATCTCAAGCAGTTACAGCGTTAAAAACATGTTCGGATAATTTTTCTTATGTTGATATTTTACAACATCCTGATATTAGAAAAGAACTACCAAAATATTCTGATTGGCCAACTTTTCCTCAATTATGGGTTTCAGGAAAATTAATTGGAGGATGTAATATTATATTAGAAATGGTTGAAAAAAATGAATTAAAAAAAATTATAGATAACGCTTTTAAAAAAAATAGATAAAATATAATAAAAATTATTATAATACATTTTCAATGTATTTAAAAATATTTATTTTTTATTATTTTAAAGAGGCCATCCTCCTAATTTTTTTAATCGATTAACTAATTCGCAAAAAAGATTAGCTGTTTTAATAGTATCATATAAAGCAGAATGAGCTTGACTATTATCAAAACATAAACCTGCTTTTTTACATGCTTTAGCTAAAACAGTTTGTCCTAATATTAAACCGCTTAATGCTGCAGTATCAAAAGTGACAAAAGGATGAAAAGGATTTTTTTTTATTCCAGTTCTTTCGATTGCAGCCATTAAAAAATTATAATCAAACATCGCGTTATGAGCTACAATTATTCCTTTACTACATTTTTCTTCTTTGATTCCTTTGTTTACCAGATCAAATATTTTTTTTAATGCTTTTTTTTCACTAATTGCCTTTCTCAATGGATTAAATGGATCTATTTTATTAAATATTAGAGAGTTAGGATCAATACATGATCCTGAAAAAGGATGAATATGAAAATGAATTGTTTTTTCTGTACGTAGCCAACCTAATGAATCCATTTTTAAAGTAATAACTGCGATTTCTAATAATGCATTATTTTTTGCATCAAAACCACTAGTTTCAATATCAATAACTACTGGATAAAAACTTCTGAATCTTTGATTTAGTAAATTTTTAATTTTATTTTTATTCATTTTATTCTCGTAAGTAAAATTTTTTTAGAGATAATGAAAAATAAATATAATAGAATATTTAAAATAATATATATTTTCATTTTTTTTTTATTAATTATTTTTTTTATAAAATAAATATTTTTATGCAATTTGTATTTTATATTATATAATAAAAAGAGAACATTATTTATTAAAAATTAAATTTTTTAAAATTTATATTTATTTGATATAGGAATTTTTACATGCAATATTATTTACCAAAAATCAATTATGCGTATAATGCTTTGGAACCTTTCATTGATGCAGAAACAATGTTCATTCATCATACAAAACATCATCAAGCGTATATAGATAATACTAATAGAATTTTAAAAGAAGAAAAAATTTATTCTAATATTTCTATTGAAAAATTATTAAAATCATTACATAAAATAAAATCAAATAATACAGTATTATTACAAAATAATGCTGGAGGGCATTTTAATCATAGTTTTTTTTGGAAATTATTAAAAATAGGAACAACTGTTTCAGGAAATTTAAAACAACAAATAAAAAAAAATTTTCAATCTATTGATAATTTTAAATTAGAATTTGAAAAAAAATCTATGCAACATTTTGGATCTGGTTGGATTTTTTTAGTGTTTAAAAAAGGAAAATTATCAATAAATTCATATAAAAATCAAGATAATCCGTTAATGAGTAGTAGTATTACTGGTTTTTCTGGTTATCCTATTTTATGTTTGGATTTATGGGAACATGCTTATTATTTAAAATATAGAAATCGAAAATTGGATTATATTCAATCTTTTTGGAATATTTTAAATTGGGAAGAAGCAATGATTCAATTTGAAAAATTTTATTATAGTGACAAATTATAATATAAAAAAATATTTATTTGTAATAAAAATAAAAAAAATTTTATTTATATAATATTTCTAGTAATTAAATAAGGAATATATTAATGAAAAATATAAAAGTTATTTTTGGATTAGGTAATCCAGGAAAAAAATACTTTTTTTCCAGACATAATTTAGGATCTTTTTTTGTTCAACAATTAGCAGAATTAAATGAAGTTAAATTAATAGAAAAAAAAAGATTTTAGGATATATAGGAGAAGTATTTTTAAAAAATAGAAATATTAAAATAATTACTCCAAATATATATATGAATGAAAATGGAAAATCAGTTTTTTTAGTTTCAAAAATTTTTAATATTTCATTAAAAAATATTTTAATAGTACATGATGATTTAGATTTAAAAATAGGAGAAATAAAATTTAAATATTCTATGGGTAGTGGAGGACATAATGGATTGAGAAGCATTATTACAGTTTTTAAACAATTTTATAAAAAAAAAAATAAAAATATTTTTTTTAACAGATTGCGAATCGGTATTGGAAGACCAGATCATGTATCTCAAGTATGTAATTTTGTTTTGTCAAAACCTAATAGAAAAGATTTTTTTTTAATAAAAAAAAAAATAAATGATTTTTTTGTATTTATCAATTAAATTAAAAAATTTTTTATCTTGTATAGGTAATAATTTTTATTATAGGGAAAAAAATGGGTTTTAAATGTGGTTTAGTTGGACTTCCTAATGTAGGAAAATCGACTTTATTTAATATATTAACTAATTCAGACGTTTCTGCTGAAAATTTTCCATTTTGTACAATAAAACCTAATACAGCTATTGTTTCTGTACAAGATATTCGTTTAAAACAATTAAATGATATTGTTAAATCAGATAAAGTAGTACCTACTATAATGGAATTTGTAGATATAGCTGGTTTAATCAAAGGATCTTATAAAGGTGAAGGTTTAGGAAATGCATTTTTAGACAATATTAGAAATACAGATGCTATTATTCATGTAGTAAGGTGTTTTCAAGATGATAAAATTATTCATGTATATCAAGAAATTGATCCAATACGTGATATAGAACTAATTAATATGGAATTAATTTTTTCCGATATTAGTCTTTGTAAAAAAAATATTAATAAAATAGTTACTCAAAAAAAAAATAATAAAAATATTGATATTTTTCAGAAAAAGTTAAATTTGTTAAATAAATTTTTATCTCATTTAGAAACAAAAGGTGCTTTACGAACTTTATCGATAAATGAAAATGAAAAAAAAATATCAATCGAATTTAAATTTATTACTTTAAAGCCTATTCTTTATCTTGCTAATATTGGAAAAGATAGTAAAAAAAATTTAAAAATTAAAAATTTAATAGAATTTTGTAAAAAAGAATTTTCTCAATTAATTCCTGTATGTATTTTATTAGAAAAAAAATTTTTTAATGATAATAAAAAAAAATATTTATTAAATACAACTAATAAAAAAAGATATCAATCAGTATTAGATAAAATTATTCTATCAGGGTATAAATTATTAAATTTATGTACTTTTTTTACAGTAGGAAAAAAAGAAATTAGAGCATGGAATATTCCAAAAAATTCTAAGATAACAATTGCAGCAAGAAAAATACATAGTGATATGGAAAAAGGATTTATTAGAGCTAATGTAATTTCATTTTCAGATTTTATTATTTGTAATGGAGAAAAAAATTCTAAAAAAATGGGAAAAAATCGAATAGAAGGAAAAAATTATTATATACAAGAAGGAGATATTATCAATATATTATTTAATATTTAAATTTTATTTATATAATATAAAAATATTTATTTTTGTACTAGAATATATTTATCATTTTTCATCAAAATTATATAAAACTAGCAAATATAATAAGTATAAAAATTTTTTGCTAGTTTTTAAATGATTAATGTTTTATTTTTTTAATAAAAAATTTCTTAATTTTAAAAAATTAGGATCCATATGGTATGATAAAGAGGGTAAATTAATTCTATTTTGAATTTTATTAGGTAAAGGTATTTTAATATTTAAAATTTTTTCAATAGTATTTTTGAATTTGGAAGGATGAGCTGTTCCTAAGAATAGACCATACTCGTTTTTTTTAATTTGATTTTTCAGTAATCTATAGGCAACTGCTGCATGTGGTTCTGATATATAATTTAACTCATATAATTCTTGTAAAGTTTTTTTAGTAATTTTATCAGAAACACTACCGTATCCTAATGTTTTTAAATCCCATTTTTTTCTTTTAAATAGTTGTTCTACACGAGGCCAGTTATTTGGTTGACTAATATCCATAGCATTTGATATAGTCGAAATAGTTTTTTTAGGATCCCATATTTTATTTTCTAAAAATCGTGGAACAGTATCATTAGAATTAGTAGCAGCTATAAATGATTTAACAGGTAAACCTAATGATTTAGCTAATAATCCTGCAGTTAAGTTTCCAAAATTTCCGCAAGGAACTGATATAATTAATTTTTCTCTTTTTTTAATTGGTGTTATAGAAAAAGCTTCAAAATAGTAACATATTTGTGCTAATAAACGACTAATATTAATAGAATTAGCTGAATTTAAGCAAGTAGATTCTCGAATTTCTATATCTTGAAAAGATTGTTTTACCAATGTTTGACAATCATCAAAACTTCCATCTATAGCAATAGTAGTAATATTATGACCTAAAGTACAGAATAATTTTTCTTGATATTGGCTTATTTTTCCTTTTGGATATAGAATTACGACTCTAATATTTTTCATTTTATAAAAAGCATGTGCTACTGCGGCTCCTGTATCTCCTGATGTAGCAGTTAATATAGTAATTGTTTTTTTTTCTTTTTTATTGAGAAATGATAATATTTGAGCCATAAAACGAGCTCCAAAATCTTTAAATGCTAACGTAGGTCCATGAAATATTTCTAAACAAGATATATTTTCTTCTACTTGTTTAATAATAGGTCCTGTAAATGAAAATGCTGTTTTTACAGAATTATAAAGAGTCTCAGATTCAATTTCGTTTTCTATGAACATATTTAAAATTTTGCTACTACGAGTAATGAAATCCATTTCTAGCATTTCTGTTAATAATTTTTTTTTTATTATCGGGAGATTAACAGGAAAAAATAATCCCTGATTGGTTCCTAATCCTAATTGTACAGCTTCAGAAAAATTAACTATTTCTTTTTGGTTTTTTAAATTATATAATTTCATTTTTTATCCTATTTCTCTTGCTCCGATAGTATCTATTTTACAAATTTTTACGAATCCATCTATTTTATTTTTAAAATAATTGTTTTTTATGATTTCAGATATTTTTACAGCCATTTCTGTATTTTTAGTAATTGCAAATATACTAGGACCAGATCCAGATATTCCACAACTTAATGCTCCTACTTCAATTATTTTTTTTTTTGTTTTAATAAAATTAGGTAATAAACATGTGCGGTAAGGTTCAGCAATTAAATCTTGCATGAGAGTAGAAGCTAATTTAGAATTTTTAGTATATGAAGCATGAATAAATCCAGCTAAATTTTTACTATGCTGAATACAAGTTTCTTTAGAATATTTTTTAGGTAATATATTTCTTGCTTGTGAAGTAGAAATTTTAATTCCTGGCCAACCAACAATCCATAACCAATTTGTAAAATTAGGTATTTTTTCACTTAAATATTTTTTTTGATTAATAATTAATTGCAAACCTCCTAAATAACAAGGAGCAACATTATCATAATGTATTTCTCCTGAAATAACACCTTCTAATTTTCCCATTAGTATTAATAATTCTGAATTTTGAAGTGGTTTTTTCAGAAAATTATTTATAGCAATTAATGCTGCTACAATAGAACATGCGCTTGATCCTAAACCAGAACCTATAGGCATATTTTTTTCGAGTGTAATTTTAATATTTATTTTTTTATTTATTTTTTTGCAAAAGTAATTCCAGCATTTCCAAACAATATTATCTAATTCATTTTTTGGAAGATCATTCTTAAAAGAACCTAACACTTTTAATTCAAATTTTTTTGAGGATTGAATTGTAATACAGTCTCCTAATAAAGATCCATCAATAGGAGATATAGCTGCTCCTAAAACATCGAATCCAACATTTAAGTTTCCTATTGATGCGGGAGCATAAATTTTTATCATAATATTAAACTCCTAAGATCTTTATGAGATTAAACGTAGTAAATCGGAAAATATACCAGAAGCAGTTACATTGTTTCCTGCTCCATAACCTCGAAGTATCAAAGGAATAGGTTGATAGTATTTAGTGTAAAAAGATAGTATATTTTCTCCATTTTTTACTGTATATAAAGGATCATTTTTATTTACTGATATAATTTCTACTGAACATTTTCCGTATTGATTAATTATACCTACATGTTTTAAAACTTTATTTTCAGAATTTGATTTTTTTATTTTTTCTAAAATTATTGAATCAATATTATTTATTTCAGACAAAAATTCTTTTGTATTTAATTTAGAATAATCAAATTTTTTTGGAAAAAGAGAATCTATTTTTATATCTTTGAGTTCTAACTTATAACCAATTTCTCGTGCAATAATTAGTAATTTCCTTGCGACATCTATTCCAGATAAATCTTCTTTTGGATTTGGTTCGGTTAATCCTATTTCCATAGCTTGTTTTGTAGATTCATATAAAGAAAATCCTTCATTTAACTTTCCAAATATAAAAGATAAAGAACCTGATAGTATACCTACAAATCGAATTATTTTATCTCCTGATTGAATCAATTTTTGTAGATTATCTATGATAGGTAGACCTGCTCCTACATTAGTTTCATATAAAAATTTTCTGTTTTTTTGTAAACATATATTACGTAATTTTTCATAATAAACATAACTAGAAGTATTTGCTTTTTTATTAGGAGTAATAATGTGACATCCTAAAGAAATAAAATTTAGATATTGATCAGATATTTCTTGACTAGCTGTACAATCAATTAAAACTGGATTATTGAATTTATTTTTACTGATGTATTTTTTTAATTTTTCTATTTGAAAATTTTCTTGATTTTTTTTTATTTTTAATTCCCATTGTTTAATATTAATTCCTTTGGAATTAAAAATCATATATTTAGTATTTGAAATACTACATAGTTTGATAAAAATATTATTTTTTTTCAAAATATTTTTTTGATTACTTAATTGATTTAATAAAGTTTTTCCTATTTTTCCAATACCAATTAAAAATATTTCAATTTTTCTTTTTTTTATATTTTCAAAAAATAAATTTTTATGTAAATGATTAATATCAGATTGAATATCTTTATCTTTTTGAACTATAATTGATATGGAATTATTGGAAGAATTTTTTATTACTGATATTATATCACAGTTACTTTGTAGTATATTTTTTAAAAAAATTTTATTAATTTTTTTATTAAATACAATATTTTTTCCTATTATAGAAATTATTGAAATAGAATCTATTATTTCTATTTTTTTAATTGTATTACTTTTTTTATTTTTAAAATTTTTTTTAAAAATATTATAACATTCTTTGTTTTTTTCTTTTGAAAAATAAATATTGATAGAGTGGTTTTCTTGCAAACAAGAAATAAAATATGTTTGAATGTTATAATTTGAAATTATTTTTTTTATATGAGAGAAAATATCTATTTTATTTTCTTTTTCTTTTATATATATTTTAATTATACTAAAATTGTTTAAACAAGAAATTCCTTTAATAATAGTATTTTTTTTACATTTTTTTGATATAAAAGTTCCTTCTGCATTAGGTTGTAATGTATTTTTAATGATGCATGAAATATTGAATTTTTCTAAAGGAAGAATAGTTTTAGAATGTAGTACTTTTGATCCTAATTGTGAAAATTCTTTTGCTTCTTCATAAGAAATATTTTTTATTAGTTTTGCTGAATTAATTTTTTTTGGATCAAAACTATAAATTCCGTTTACATCAGTCCAAATTTCGCAAATAGATGCTTCTAAACATACAGATAATATTGCAGCAGAATAATCTGATCCGTCTCTTCCTAATACAACTATTTCTTTTTTTTTATTTCTTGCAACGAAACCAGACATTAATATAATATTATCAACAGGTATATGCATTTCTTGTATATTTTTTTTTGATTCTGAAATATTAACAGTAGCATTTAAAAAATTATTGTTAGCAATTATTTTTTTTTCGGGATTTATAACTATTGTTTTTATTTTTTTTATTTTTAATATTTTTTCCATAATAATTACGGATAATTTTTCTCCTCTAGAAATTATAATTGATTGAATTTCATCTGGACATTTTTTTAATATTTTTACTGCATATAATATTTCTTTTGTTTTTCGTATTTCATGATTGATTAAATATTTAATATCTTCACAATCAGAGTTAGGATATTTATTATTGATATCATTTAATAAATTATTAAAAATTTTTATTATTTTATTAAAATAAATTAGATAGTTTTTATCACGTACAGCATATTCAATTGTTTTAATAAAATAATTAGTAATTTTTGCTGGAGCTGAAAGAACGATAGCTACTTGTTCTATTTTATTTTTTTGAATGATTATATTTGATACTTTAAAAAATAAATCTGCATTAGATAGAGATGATCCGCCAAATTTTAGTACTCTCATAATAAAATCATTTCCTAATCTTAGTTTAAAAAAATTGGTATAAATTCAATTAAAAATTTTTATGATTTTTATAAAATATTGTTAATTTTTTTTATATGTTTTATTATTAGTTCATAAATTGAAAATTTTATAAAAAATATTTAATAATATAAATTATTTTTATAAATATATATTTATTTAAATATAAAAAAATAAGTTAATAATTATTAAAAATAAATAAAAAATAATTAAAAATATTTTTATATAATACTATTTTTTTATATTTTTAAGATATATTACCCTATAAAAAGAGTAAAGGATTATTATAATGACATTATATTTGATTTATATTTAATAGAGTTTGAAATTTATTTTTTTTTATAAATTATTTTTTATAAAAATTTTATTAAAATATATTTTATTTATATGTAATTTATTCGGTCTAATTATTAATATCAACTCTTTTTTTTTTAAATAATAAAAACATAAATTATTTATATTTTATTCGTTAATAATAAAAATTATTATTTTTCTGTTATATTATTTTTTTAATAATTTAATTTTAATCATATTTTTCAGATAAATTAATTACTTATAATTTATAAAGATATTAATTTTGAAATATATTTTTTACATTTTTAATGTGAATTTTATTTATTTTACAAAAAAGTAATATTTAAATATAGAATGTATTTAAAAAATTATATTTTTATTTTAAAAATTTTGATTTTATATAATTTTTAATTAATTAGAGTTAACGAGTATAATAAAAAAAATAAAAAATTTTTCATAATAAAAACTTTTTATAAATTATTTATTGAAAAAAATATAAAGTATGAAAATATGTAAATATTACTTAAATAATATATTTTTTTATAAAAATATAATAATAAAGTATAAAAATTTAATTTATAAAATATTTTTTATATTAATAATTTAGTTTTTAGTTTTATTAATAATAAATTTATTTTATTTAAAAAATGTTTATTTTAACAAGAATTAAAATTATTTAAATCAGTTATAGAATAATTTTATAAATTATTTTAAATCAGTTATAGAATAATTTTATAAATTATTTTTGATATAACTTTCTTATGTTCAATTGTTTAATTTTATAAATTATACAAAACAAAAAATTTTATTAATTAATTTGAATGATAATTCATTATAAAGAATTTTATGTTGTATATATTATTAATTTTAAATTTTTATCAATTTTTATAAAAATATGAAATTTGCATTAGGTATAGAATATAACGGATCATATTATCATGGATGGCAAACTCAAAATAATATTCCTACAGTACAAGAAAAATTAGAATCTGCTTTATCAAAAATTGCTTCACATCAAATTCATGTAATTTGTGCAGGAAGAACAGATTCTGGAGTACATAGTATTGGACAAGTAGTACATTTTAATACTACTGCTAAAAGAAAACTTACAGCATGGACATTAGGGGTAAATTCATATTTACCAAAAGATATATCAGTTATTTGGGCGAAACAGGTTCCAGATTATTTTCATGCTAGATTCAGTGCTTTATCTAGGTCCTATAGGTATGTTATTTATAACAATCATATTAGACCTGCTATTGGTTTTTCAGAAGTATGTCATTTTTATAAAAAAAATATTGATGTTAAAAAAATGCATAAATCTGCTATCCTCCTATTAGGAGAACATGATTTCAGTTCTTTTCGAGCTAAAAATTGTCAATCTAATACCCCTATTCGGAATATATTTTATATAAATGTATTTCGAATTCATGATTGGGTAATACTAGATATTGAAGCAAATTCGTTTTTATACCATATGGTTAGGAATATTATTGGTTCTCTTGTTGAAATTGGTATTAATAATCAACAAGAAAACTGGATTTCATTTTTACTAGAAAAAAAAAATCGATCATTTGCAGGACCTACATTACAATCATCAGGTTTATGTTTAACTGCAGTTCGATATCCAAAAGAATTAGGATTAAATTTAAATAAAAAGTTTATTTTTTCAAGAAAACATATTTAAATTTTTATATAAAATATAAATAATTTTTTTACATATTATAGAAATTAATTTCACAAAATATTTTTTTAATATTATTTTATAATAAAATTATTCATATATTTTTAATTATTAAATTATAATTACTGTCATTGTAAGAAAAATTGTTAAATATTTATAAAATAAAATTTTTAATAATTATATTATATAATTAATTGTTTAAAATATTTATTTTAAAATAAATTAATAATTTTTAATTCAATTTTTGAGAATACTATATGTTAATACATTGGTGCAAAAAAAAAATTATTTCTTCAAATAAATACATATTAGAAAAAGCTAAAAAACAAGTTAAAAAAATTAATTCAATGGAATCTGTATTGGAAAAATTAAGTGATATACAATTAATAAAACAAACAGAAAAATTTAAATTGTTAATTAAAAACGGTAATTCTTTAGAATCAATATTGCCTGAAGCTTTTGCAACTGTACGAGAAGCTAGTAAAAGAGTTTTTGGAATGAGACATTTTGATGTACAGTTATTAGGTGGAATTATTTTACATTATAATTGTATAGCAGAAATGAAAACAGGAGAAGGAAAAACATTAACTTCTACATTACCAGTATATTTAAATTCTTTAAGTGGTAAAGGAGTTCATGTAGTTACTATGAATGATTATTTATCTGCAAGAGATGTTAAAACAAATAAACCATTATTTGAGTTTTTGGGTTTAACAGTAGGGTTAAATTTATCAAATATATCTTCTAATTCAAAGCGAAAAGCATATTTTTCAGATATTACGTATGGAACTAATAATGAATTTGGTTTTGATTATCTTCGGGATAATATGGTTTTGTCCAAAAAAAATTTTGTACAGAGAAAATTAAATTATGCATTAATTGATGAGGTTGATTCAATATTAATTGATGAAGCACGTACACCATTAGTTATTTCTGGAGATATTGAAAATAAATCAGATTTATATTTAAAAATTAATAATATAATTTTTGATTTAGTACAAAAAATTAAAAAAAAATGTAAAAAAAAATATTATTTTGTTATAGATGAAAAACAAAAACAAATATATTTAACCGAAAAAGGATTAAATATAATTGAAAAATTATTGCTCGATAAAAAATTATTGAAAAAAAATGAATCTTTATATTCTTTAAATAATATAATTCTACTATATCATAGTATATTATCTTTACGTGCACATATTTTATTTTTTAAAAATATAGATTACATTATTAATGAAAAGAAAGAAATTTTGATTATTGATGAACATACTGGTCGTTCCATGGTTGGCAGAAAGTGGTCTGATGGATTACATCAAGCTATAGAAGCTAAGGAAAGAGTAAAAATTCATAATGAAAGTCAAACTTTAGCTACTACTACATTTCAAAATTATTTTAGATTATATTCTAAATTATCAGGTATGACAGGTACTGCTGTAACTGAATCATTTGAATTTAAATCTATTTATAATTTAGATACTGTAAAAATACCAACTAATAAACCAATGATTCGTAAAGATTTAACTGATTTAGTATATTTAACAGAAAAGGATAAAATTGCAGCTATAATTCAAGATATTCAATATCGTATAAAAAAAAAACAACCTGTATTAGTTGGTACAATATCTATTGCAAATTCGGAAATTATTTCTCAAAAATTATCTTCTATCGGTATTAAACATAATGTTTTAAATGCTAAATTTCATTCGCAAGAAGCAAAAATTATTTCGGATGCTGGAAAACCAGGTTCAGTAACTATTGCAACTAATATGGCAGGAAGAGGAACAGATATTGTTTTAGGAGGTAGTTTTTCAAAATATAAAAGTATACAAAATAATTGTAATACGGATGTAAATAGTTTGTATTTAAAAAAAAAATGGGAAAAAAATAATAATTTAGTTATATCTTCTGGAGGATTACATATTATCGGGACGGAAAGACATGAATCTAGAAGGATAGATAATCAGTTAAGAGGTAGATCGGGAAGACAAGGAGATCCAGGATCTTCAAGATTTTATTTATCTTTAGATGATTCATTAATGCGTATTTTTGCACCTAATGGAATAAAAAGTATTTTAAAAAAGTTTGGAATGAAAAATAAAGATTCTATTGAACATCCTTGGGTTAATAATGTTATAGAAAATGCTCAACGTTCAGTAGAAAATCGTAATTTTGAAATCAGAAAACAGTTACTCGAATATGATGATGTAATTGATAAGCAGAGATTTGTCATATATCAACAAAGAAAATTTTTATTGTATAATAAAAATATTAGTTATGTAATAAAAAATATTGCTAAAGATGTTTTTGAATATAATATTCAAAAATATACAAATAAAAAATATAATAAAAACTATAATATTATAAGATACATACAAAGACGATTTGAAATTGATTTCAATATAAAAATTAATATTGTATATGTAAATAGTGCAAATAAAAAAAATTTTGAAAAAAAAATTATTGATTTAATATACAATATATTTATTAAGTCATATTGTATAAAAAGAAGAAAAATAGGAAAAAAATTTATGGAAAAGATTGAAAAGTCAATAATGATAAATAAATTAGATTTTTTTTGGAGAGATCATTTAGATTCTATGGATTATTTGCGACAAGGTATACATTTAAGATGTTATGCTCAAAAAAATCCGAAACAAGAATATCAAAATGAATCTTTTAAAATGTTTATATCTATGATTACGTGTTTAAAAAATGAATTTATAAAAAAATTATGTTTTTTTATTTTTAAAAATGAATATTAAATACATATTTGTAATATCTAAAAATTTTTGTATATAAATGACATAATTTATTTAAATATTTTTTAAATAATTTTTATTAAAAAATAATTTTTATTAAAATATATATATGAATTTTTATTTAAATATTTTTTAATGCAAATTAATTTTTAATATATATATATTTTATTAAGTTTTTTTTAAAAAAATTTTTTATTATAAAAACTAAAAATTTTTTAATATTGTTAAAAATACAGGTATTAATTAAATCAATTATTCTAGAAAAATAAAATTAATATAAATATTTAAAATATTACATGGTTATTTAACCTATATGAAAAAATTTTTATTTTAAATAAAATTTTAGATAATAAACAAATTATATAAGGTATTTTTTTGATGTTAAATGAATTAAATGTAGACATAGATAGTATAGAAACACAAGAATGGATAGATTCTATTCAATATATCATTGAAAAAGAAGGTCATAATAGAACAAAATTTATTTTAAAAAAAATAATTGAATATACTAATAATCAAGGAATAAATGTTTTATGTAATAAAAAAAAACAAAATTATATAAATACTATTTCTTGGGACCAAGAAATAGAATATCCAGGAAATATTAGTATTGAAAAAAAAATTTGTTCAGCAGTTCGTTGGAATGCTTTAATAATGGTATTAAGAGCTTCTAAAAAGAATTTAGAATTAGGAGGTCATTTATCTTCTTTTCAATCTTCTGCAATATTATATGAAGTTTTTTTTAATCATTTTTTCGTAGCTTTTAATAAAAAAAATAAAGGTGATTTAATATATTTTCAAGGACATATTTCTCCAGGGATTTATTCTCGTGCTTTTATAGAAAGACGTTTTAATGAAAGTCATTTAAATAATTTTAGACAAGAAGTGAATAATTTAGGTTTATCTTCATATCCTCACCCAAAACTAATGCCTCACTTTTGGCAATTTCCTACTGTTTCTATGGGATTAAGTTCTTTATGTGCGATTTATCAAGCAAAATTTTTAAAATATCTACATAATAGAGGATTACAAAATACAAAAAATAGAATAGTTTATGCATTTTTAGGAGATGGTGAAATGGATGAACCAGAATCTAAAGGTGCAATATCAATTGCCGCAAGACATAAATTGGATAACTTGATTTTTATCATTAATTGTAATTTACAAAGTTTAGATGGCCCTGTAAATGGAAACAGTAAAATTATTCATAATTTAGAAAATATTTTTTCAGGTTCTGGCTGGCATGTAATAAAAGTTATTTGGGGCGGTAAATGGGATAATTTATTAAAAAAAGATTCTAGTGGAAAATTAATTAAGTTAATGAACGAAACATTAGATGGAGATTATCAAAATTTTACTACTAAAGATGGTGCTTATATAAGGAAAAATTTTTTCGGAAAATATCCGGAAACATTAAAATTAGTAGAAGATTTAACAGATCAAGAAATATGGAATTTAAATAAAGGTGGTCATGATTTTAAAAAAGTTTTTTCGGCTGTACATCAAGCAATTAATATATTACATAAACCTGTAGTAATTTTAGCACATACTACTAAAGGTTATGGGATGGGAAAAGTTGCAGAAGGAAAAAATATTGCTCATCAAATTAAGAATATTAGTATTGATGATTTGTATTATATTAAAAATAGATTAAAAATTCCAATACAAGATAAAGAGATTGAATCTCTTCCTTATTTTCAGTTTTCTAAAGAAAGTAGAGAATATAAATATATTATTCAGCAGAGAAAAAAATTAGGAGGTTACGTTCCTACTAGAATAACTAAATTTACAGAACCATTAAAAATACCATCATTACAAGATTTTTCATCATTATTTTCAGAACAAAAAAAAGAAATTTCTACAACTATTGCTTTTGTTCGTATTTTAAATATTTTATTACGTAATGATGATATTAAAAACAGAATTGTTCCAATTATTGCAGATGAAGCTCGTACTTTTGGAATGGAAGGTTTATTTAGAAAAATAGGAATTTATAATCCTCAAGGTCAACAGTATGTTTCTCATGATGCAGACGAAATCATTCAATATAAAGAAGATTGCAAAGGACAAATTTTACAAGAAGGAATTAGTGAATTAGGAGCTATTTCTTCATGGATCGCTGCCGCTACATCATACAGCAGTAACAATTTTCCAATGATTCCATTTTATATATTTTATTCTATGTTTGGTTTTCAGAGAATTGGAGATATGTTATGGGCTGCTGGGGATCAACAGGCAAGAGGATTTTTAATAGGAGCAACGTCAGGACGTACTAATTTGAATGGAGAAGGTTTACAACATGAAGATGGACATAGTCATATACTTTCTTTAACTGTTCCTAATTGTATTTCATATGATCCTGCATTTTCTTATGAAGTAGCAGTAATCATTCAAAATGGTTTAAAACGTATGTATGGTAAATATCAGGAAAATATTTATTATTATATAACTACGATTAATGAAAATTATTATATGAAAAAAATGCCTTTTGGAATAGAAAAAGGAATAATAAAAGGAATATATTTGCTAAAAAAGATAACAGGAAGAAAAAAAATAACTGTTCAGTTATTGGGATCTGGATCAACATTACAAAGTATATTGAAAGCTGCACGATACTTAGACAATACATATGGTATTGGTTCTGATATTTATAGTGTTACTTCATTTACAGAATTAGCAAGAGAAGGACAGGATTGCGATCGATGGAATTTATTACATCCATACGAAAAAAATAGGATTCCTTATATTACTCAAATAATTAATTCTTTTCCTACTGTTGCTGTTACAGATTATATGAAATTGTATGCAGAACAAATACGGAAATATATTCCAATACATTTTTATGAAGTATTAGGAACCGATGGATTTGGACGTTCAGATAGTCGAGAAAATTTAAGAAAACATTTTGAAATACATACTGATTATATTATTATTACTGCTTTAAGAGTATTATATCAATATGGAAATATAAATAAGGAAATAATTCATAATGCAATAAAAAAATTTAATATTAACTCAGAAAAAATTAGTCCCAGAACATCTTAAAAGGTATAAAAAATGGATGTAATAGTAAAAATACCCGATATAGGTATAGAAGAAGTAGAAGTAATGGAAATTTTAGTTCAAGAGGGCACAAAAATAAAAAAAAATGAAGGTATAATTACTGTAGAAGGAAAAAAAGCTTCTATGGAAATACCTTCAGAATTAGATGGAATTGTAAAAAAAATATTTGTAAATATAGGAGATACGGTAAAAACAGGTACTAATATTGTTACTATAAAAAAAATTTCTAATGTTATAAAACAAAATAAAGATAACATTGTAATGAATAAATTCAACAATATTGGAATTCAAAATAACAACGTAAAAAAAAATAATTATGTTCATGCTTCTCCGTCAGTACGAAGAATATCACGTGAATTAGGAATTTCATTAAAAAATATTATAGGAAGTGGTCGAAGAGGTAGAATATTAACAGAAGATATTAAAAATTTTCATAATTTACATAATAATAATAGTAATGAATCAAAAAAAAATAATTTTCAATTGACAGAAAATAACAAAAAAATAAATTTATATGAAGAAAATTTAAATTTTATTGATCTGAACAAGATACAAATAAATACATCGAAAAATTTATGTAAAAATTGGAATAATATACCTCATGTTACACAATTTAACAAAATAGATATTACAGAAATAGAAAATTTTCGAATATCTATTAATAAAGATTTATCTTTACACTGCAAAATAACTTTATTATCGTTTATAACAAAATCTGTATCTTTAGCATTGAAAAAATTTCCTAAATTTAATAGTCGTTTAGACGAGGAAAAAAATAGAATAGTTTTCAATAAATATGTTAACATAGGAATAGCAATAGATACTTCTTGCGGTTTATTGGTTCCTGTAATTAAAAATAGTGATAAAAAAAGTATTTTAGAAATTGCAAAAGAAATTTTTTCTTTTTCTGAAAAAGCTAAACAAAATAAATTAACTATTTTAGATCTTCAAAATGGATCGTTTACGATTTCAAATTTAGGTAGGTTGGGAGGAGATGGTTTTACTCCAATTATTAATGGATCAGAAGTCTCTATTCTGGGTATTTCTAATTCTAGAGTGCAACCTTTTTGGAAAAATAACAACTTTATCCCCCGTACTTTTTTACCAATTTCTTTAACATATGATCATAGAATTATAAACGGATTGGAATCTGCTAAATTTATGGATTATATAGGAAAAATATTATCTACTATGAAATTTTTAATTTTTTAATTAAAAATTTATTTTAATTTTATTTACATTTTTATATAAATTTTAAAAATTTTATTTATTAAAAAATTTAGTATTTTAAGGAATTTTTATTACATGATAAAAAAAATTAGCACTCAAGTTTTAGTTATTGGCGGAGGTCCTTCTGGATATTCTGCAGCATTTCGTTCATCTGATTTAGGAATGAATACGATATTATTAGAAAGGTATAATCAATTAGGAGGAGTTTGTTTAAATGTTGGTTGTATTCCTTCTAAATCTTTATTACATATTTCTAAAATAATTAGAGAAAATAACTATTTAAATAGTATAGGTATTTTTTCAAAAAGAGTTAATTTTGATATTTCTAATATTAGAAAATGGAAAAATAATATTATTAATAATTTAAATATAGGTTTAAAAAATATATCTAATTATAGAAATATTAAACATATTATTGGAACTGGATCATTTAAAGATTCTAATACAGTAGAAGTTATCAATAAAAATAAAGAACGTATGGAAATTAATTTTGAAAATGTTATTATAGCTACAGGTTCAAAATCTATTAATATGGATAATATATCATTTCAAGATGAAAGAATATGGAATTCTACAGATGCATTACAATTAAAATATATTCCTAAAAAATTATTAATAATAGGTTCTGGAATAATTGGAATTGAAATGGCTACTGTATATAGTTCATTAGGATCAAAAGTAGATATTTTTGAACATCAAAAAGAAATTTTTCCATATTTAGATAAAGATATAATAAATATTTTTACAAATTCTAACAAAGATTATTTTAATTTTTATTTGAATACTAATGTCATTAAAATAAAAAAAGAAAAAAATATTTTCTCTGTTTATTCAATTTGTAATAATAAAGAAAAATTATCTCAATATGATGCGATATTAATTGCTGTAGGAAGAAAACCAGAAATAGATAATTTAAATTTATCAAATGTTAATGTTCAAATAAATGATTTTGGATATATAGAAGTAGATAATCAATTACGAACTAATGTATCAAATATTTATGCTATAGGAGATGTTATCGGTTCTCCCATGTTAGCTCATAAAGGATTATATCAAGGAAAATTAGTGTCTGAAATAATATTTGGACATAAACATTATTATAATCCTATATCTATACCTTGTGTAGCTTATACAGATCCAGAAATTGCATGGGTGGGAATTATCTCGGATAATGTAAAAGATAAAATGAATAGTTATAAATCTTCTATATTTTCATGGAATTATTTAGGAAGAGCTCTGGCTTCTTCTTGTGAATCAGGAATGACAAAATTGTTTTTTGATAAGAAAACAAATTGTATTGTAGGAGCTTGTATTATAGGTGTAAATGCAGGAGAATTAATTGGAGAAATTAATTTAGCGATTGAAATGGGATGTACTGCTGAAGATTTATCTTTAACTATACATCCACATCCTACATTATCGGAATCAATTGGATTAGCTTCGGAAGTTTTTCAAGGAACGGTTATTGATATATTAAACAAATAACAAAATTATTTGTATATTAAGAAAAATTTTTTTATTATTAAAAATATTTTTTTTGATTTTTGTAAATAATTATTTTTTAGATCAATTTTAGATTTTTTATTTGATAAATCTGAAATAATTCGTAAAAATATACATTTTACATTAAAATACAAACATACTTGTTGTATTGATGCACTTTCCATATCTACAGAAATTGCATTAGGAAATATTTTTTGTAAATAATTTTTTTGTTTTTTTGTATATATAAAAGTATCTCCGGTAATATTTAATCCAGAGAAATATTTATAATTAAGTTCCTTTGTAGATTTTTTCATGATATTGAATAATTTTTTATTTACATGAAAAATTTTTGGATACTTAGGAACTTGACCTATTTTGTAATTAAATGCAGTAACATCAACATCATGATACGAAATTTTTTTTGGTAGCACAATATCATTTATTTTTATATTTTTATTTATGGATCCAGAAAATCCAATATTGATAATAAATTTAGGTTTAAATTTGATTATTAAATATGTTGTTGCTATACAAGCAGAAACTTTTCCGATTCCTGATTTTATTAATATAATTTTTTTTTCATATAAATATCCTGTATAAATTGAAAAATTTTTTATTTTTCTATTTTTTAAAAATATAATATTTTTTTTTAAAATATTAATTTCTTCTTCCATGGCCCCTATAATAGCTATAGACATTTTTTTTAATTCTCAAAAAGATAATGTTTATTTTTTATAAAAATAATTTTTTAAATACTAAAAGATATTCCACATCCGCAAGTATTTTTTGCATTTGGATTATTGACTATGAATTTAGATCCTGTTAACTTTTTTATGTATTCGATTCTTGATCCTATTAAGTATTGTAGACTGATCGGGTCTGTTATTATTTCAATTTCTGGATATTGAATAATAATGTCGTTTTTTTTATATTTTTTATCTAACATAAATTCATATTGAAATCCGTTACATCCACCACCAATTATATATATTCTAAAATAATGTTTTACATTTTTTTTTTTAATTTCTTTTGTTATTTTTAACAAAGAAGTATTACTTAATTTAATTATTTTTTTTTTATGTGTTTTTTTTATCATTTTTGTGTTTTCTGTAATTCTTATTTTATATTTTATTTTTTTCTAAGATATGCTGGTATATCTAAACATTCTGTATCTATATTTTCTTTGATATTATGTTGATGTATGTTTTTTTTAAAATTATTATTTTGTATTTTTTTATTTTCCATAACTATTCTGTTAGAATATTGTTGATATCTAAATTTTTTTAATGATATATTTTCTTTATTATTTATTTTATTTTTTTCTATTAATTTCTCAGATAGCTTTTCTATCCCAATTCCTGTAGCTACTATTGTTACACGTAAAGTATCATTCATTTCATTATCTAATGATGTTCCTATTACTACAGTTGCATTATCTGAAGCAAAAGTACGAATAGTGTTACCGACAGTTTCAAATTCATCTAATCTAAGATTATTACCTGATGTAATATTCACTAATACTCCTTTTGCACCTGATAAATCAACATCATCTAATAAAGGACTAGAAATTGCTCTTTCCGCTGCTTCTTCAGATCTATTTTCACCGGAAGCGATTCCTGTTCCCATAATAGCGTATCCCATTTCTGACATAACTGTTCGAACATCTGCAAAATCTACATTAATTAATCCTGGTTTTGTAATTAATTCAGCAATTCCTTGTACCGCTCCTTTTAATACGTCATTTGCAGCACCGAAAGCATCTAATAAAGAAATTCCTCGCGCTAATACTTTTAATAATTTATCATTTGGAATAGTAATTAATGAATCAACATATTTGGATAGTTCTACAATACCTTCTTCTGCAAATAACATTCTTTTTTTACCTTCAAAACTAAAAGGTTTAGTTACTACAGCTACTGTCAAAATATCTAAATTTTTTGCGACCTCTGCTATTATAGGAGCAGCTCCTGTACCAGTACCTCCTCCCATACCAGCTGCTATGAATACCATATCAGCTCCTTGTAAAGCATTTTTTAAAGATTCTTTATCTTCTTCTGCTGCAATTTTTCCTATTTCTGGATTGGAACCAGCACCTAAACCTTTAGTTACATTTGTTCCAATTTGTATTCTTTTTTCTACTTCAATTTTATTCAATGCTTGTGAATCAGTATTGACAGCAAAGAATTCTACTCCTTCTATTTTTTCTCTAATCATGTGTTCAATAGCATTATTTCCACCTCCACCAACACCAACTACTTTAATTACTGCTTCATGCATAGATTCTATAGATTCAAACATATTTTCCTTCCAATATTTTATATATAATATTATTTAATTTAAATTATAAATGTATTCAAAAACTTTTTTTTATCCAATAGTTAATTTTTTGGAAAAAATTTTTAATATTATTCAATTTTTTTTTATTATTTTTAATATTTAAAATTTTATTTTTTCCATATTTTAATAATCCTATTGATGTAGAGTATTCAGGGTTAGAAAGATTAATAATTGATTCTTTTATAAAATTAGGGTAACCTATTCGAATAGATTGATTTTTAAAAATTTTTTTTGCATAATGTATAATTGAATTAATGTTAGCAGCTCCTCCTGTTAATACTATATTATATTCTTTTTTTTTTTCTATATTAATTGTTTTATCGGATTGATTTTGTATTTTTTTAATTTCATTTTTTACTAACGATAATAATTCAGTATATCTTGATTCAATTACATCGATAAGTATTTTTTTATTTATTTTTTTATAAATTTTTTTATTTATTTCTGGAATATCTATTTCACTATTTTTATCTTGTTGAATGATAACATCATAGTTCAATTTAATTATTTCAGCATGTTTTTTAGAAATAGAAAAAGCATAAGAAATATCGTTTGTAATAGAATTTCCAGAATATGGAATTACTTTACTATATTCTAAGAAACCAGAATGATATAATGTAATATCCATTGTATCACTTCCTATATCAATCATACATACTCCATTTTCTTTTTCTTCTTTAGTTAGTACAGATTGACTAGATGCTAATCCTGAAAAAATTGCTTGATTTACTTTTACTCCTGTTTTTTCTACTGCTTGAATTAAATTTTTAAGTATTATTTTATTACAAGTAATTAAATGTACTTTTGCTTGCATTCTAATACCAGTTAATCCTATTGGATTTTTGATACCTCTATTATTATCTATTATGTATTCTTGTGGAATAATGTGTAATATTGTATGATTATTTTTTATTTTTACATATTTAGCGATATTAATTACATTATTAACATCTTGATATGTAATTTCTTTTCCTAATATCGGAATAATTCCAATTTCGTTTTGACTAAATATATATTTATTAGATATAGATAATAAAACTGAATCAATAAAACAATTTGATGAATTTTCAGCTTGTTGTAAACAAAATTTTATACATTTTATTAAATTAGTTAAATCATTAATTCCATTTTTATCAATTCCTTTAGATTTACAAGCACCAATTCCGATAATTTTAATTTCTTTTTTTAATATTTCTCCAATTAGTACTACAATTTTGGTATTTCCAACTTCTAAACTAACTATTAATTCTTTTTCGATGGTTTGTACCATTTTAAATTTAACCTATTTTTTTTAAATATGTTTAATATTAATACTTTTATTATTTTTAAAAAATTTTTGTAAAGTATACAAAATATATTTTTTTATTTTTTAAACTATTAATAATAGGTTATATATAAAAAATTTATTTTTTAATTATTAAAATATTAAAAATTTTAAATTTCAATATTTTATAAGAAACATTGTCATTAAAATTTAAAAATTTATTTTTAATAATGATATCAGATTTTTTAAAAATACATATCAAAATTTTTATTTTTATAATTTTTTACATTTCTATTGTATAGAAATATATAAATTTTTTAATATTTTTTTATTATTTTTGAATATATTATTATATTTAATAATTATTATTTTTTGTATATTTTATTTTCTAAAATATTTTTATTAAATTAATAATGGTTAAATTATAGTTACATTAATATAGTTAATGAAAATATATAATAATTTTTTATATATTGAAAATTAAAAATTTTAAATTTTTTATAAAAGAATAAAAATATTTAATTTATATAAAATATATATTTCTTTATTTTAGGTATGTAAAATAATGTATTATTTTTTATAAAAAATAATATATTCAACTTAAAAATATTTATATAGAACAAAAATTAAATTAATTTTATAAATAAAATTTTGTATAATATAGTGTTTTTATTTTTTTTAATTTATATTTTTTCTGCTACACGTAATATAGCACTTCTTGATTTTGGATTTTTTAAAATTTCTATAGTTGTTGGTTTTATTTTTTTAATAATTTTTAATTTTATTTTTTTAAATTTATCAATTTGATGTTCAGTTATTGGTAATCCTCGTGGAATGCTGGGTTTTTTCCCGTATTTATTCATAAATTTTTTAACAATTCGATCTTCTAAAGAATGAAAACTAATGATAACTAATCTTCCTCCTTTTTTTAGTATTTTTAGAGAATTTTTTAATACTTTTTTAATTTCTTCTAGTTCTTTGTTAATATATATACGAATCGCTTGAAATGTTTTTGTTGCAGGATGTTTTTTTCTTTTTTTATGACTTATTATTTTGGTTATTATTTCTGATAATTCCATTGTTCTACGTATAGGTTTAATTTTTTTTCTTTGAAAAATATGATGTGCAATTTTTTTATGAAAACGTTCTTCTCCAAAATTTTTTATTACTGAAGATAATTCATTTTCTGTGGCATTGGCAATCCAGTCAGCAGCAGAAATTCCATGATTAGGATTCATTCTCATATCTAAAGGACCATCAATTTTAAAAGAAAATCCTCTTTTAGGTGTATTTATTTGTGGAGTAGATATTCCTAAATCCAATAAAATACCATCTATTTTTTTTTCAATATTATATTTTATTGATAATTTATATATATTAGAAAAATTATCATGAATAATATTAAATTTAGGATCTTTAATTTTTTTTGAAAATTTAATAGATTCTGGATCTTTATCTATCGAAAATAATTTTCCGTATTGGTTTAATTTTTTTAAAATAAGATTTGAATGTCCTCCGTATCCGAATGTTGCATCAATATATATTCCGTTTTTTTTAATTTTTAATTGTTTTATTGATTCAGTAGAAAGTACAGAAATATGCATTTTTTTTTTTTTTTCATTATTTATTTTATTTGTATATAATATATATTTTATTTTTTTAAATTTAGTCCAATTATTCCAGATCTAGATATTTCTAATATTTTTGTTACTTTTTTAATTTGTATAAGATATTTATTTATTATATTTGAAGATCCGGTTATTTGAATAATAGAAATATTTTTTTCTTGGTATAATATATTATGAAAAAACTTATTATTAATTTCAGATATACTGTTCATATTATTTTTATTAAATTCAATTTTGATTAAAATTATTTCTGTTTCTATGTAAGAACTTTTATTAATTTCAGTAACTTTTAATACGTTAATTAATTTTTTTAGTTGTTTTTTTATTTGTTCAATTATAGATAAATTATATACTGTAGTTTGTATGGTAACTTGAGACACAGTTGTATCTTCAGTTGGAGAAACTGATATGCTATCTATGTTATATCCTCTTTGTGAAAATAAACCAATAACACGGGATAAGGAACCGAATTCATTTTCTAATAGTATAGATAAAATTTTTTTCATATTTATACAACACTCTTATTTTTTTTTAATAACATTTCGTTCATTCCACCACCTTTTATTTGCATAGGATATACATGCTCTTTAGGATCAATAATTATATCTACAAAAACTAAATTATTATTTTTTAATTCTTGAAGTGCATATTTTAATTTTTTTTCTACATGACATGCATTTTGAATTCTGATTCCTACATGACCATATGAATTTGCTAATTTTACGAAATCAGGAAGAGATTTCATATATGAATGAGAATATCTTCCGTTATAGAGAATGTCTTGCCATTGTTTTACCATACCCAAAGCACTATTATTTAAATTAATTATTAATATAGGTAAATTATATTGTTTGGCTGTAGATAATTCTTGAATATTCATTTGAATACTTCCATCCCCTGTGATACATATTACAGTTTCTTTAGGATGAGCTAATTTTACTCCTAAAGCTGCTGGTAATCCAAAACCCATTGTTCCTAAACCTCCTGAATTTATCCATCTTCTGGGTTTTTTGAATGGATAATATAAAGCTGCAAACATTTGATGTTGTCCTACATCAGTAGTAATAAAAGCATTTCCATTAGTTAATTTCCATAATGATTCGATTATATATTGAGGTTTTATTGAATATTTATCTTTTTTATATTTTAAACTTTTTTTTTCTTTCCAATTATTTATTTTTTTCCACCAATTGATTAAAAAAAGTTTTCTTTTTTTAATTTTTTTTTTATTTATTAAAAGAATAATTTTTTCTAAAATATTTTTTAGATTTCCTATTATAGATATATTAGATTGTATAGTTTTCGAAATAGATGTAGGATCAATATCAATATGAATAATTTTTGATTTTAAACAATATTTATTGACATTATTCGTTGTACGATCATCAAATCTTACTCCTAAAGCTAATATTACATCAGAATGATGTATTGCCATATTTGCTTCATATGTTCCATGCATACCTAACATATTTAAATTTTGTGGATGAATACCAGAAAATGACCCTAAACCCATAAGGGAGGTGACTACAGGTATATTTAATTTTTCAGCTAAAATATGTATTTCTTTGCTACATTCAGATATTATTGAACCACCTCCAGAATAAATAATTGGATGTAATGATTTTTTTAATATTTTAAATATTTTATTAATTTCTTTATCGTTATTATTTTTTATTTTTTTATAAGATCGAATGTTAATTTTTTTAGGCCAATAGAATTCTTTTTTTATATTTGGATCTAATAAATCCTTAGGTAAATCAATTACAACAGGTCCAGGTCGTCCATTTGATGCAATAAAAAATGCTTTTTTAAAACAATTAGGAATATCTTCAGTTTTTTTAACTAAAAAATTATGTTTTACAATTGGTCTAGATATTCCAATCATATCACATTCTTGAAATGCATCCAATCCGATTAAATGAGATGATACTTGTCCAGAAATTACTACCATAGGAATAGAATCCATATAAGCTGTAGCTATTCCTGTAATTGCATTCGTTGCTCCTGGACCAGATGTTACTAATACAACTCCTGTTTTTCCAGTAGATCGAGCATATCCATCAGCCATATGTGTAGCTCCTTGTTCATGTCTTACCAATATATGGTTGATTGAGTTTTTAACTGTCTTTAAAGCATCATAAATATCTAGTATAGCACCACCTGGATATCCAAAAATATAATTTATTTTTAATTTCATTAAAGAATAAATGACCATTTCAGCACCAGACAACATTTTTAATGTTTTCATAATTGTAATATTTTCCCATTTCTATAATTTTTATAAAAAAAGATCAAGTTTTGAAATTTTTAGAATTTAGTATAATGAAATTATTTTTTTTTATACAAATATTCTATATTTACAGATAAAATATTTTATAATATATATATGAAATATTATAATTATGAAAATTCGTATTTATTATTTTATAAAATATAATATATTATATTTTTTATATCTTCCGGAAAATTAATATTAAATATTATTATACCGGAAGAATAATAAATAATTTTAATTTTAAAAAAAATAAAATAAAAAATTCTTTATTGAATATATATTTTTATAATTTTTAATTACTGTGTATTTCTTAATAGTTCATTTATTTCTACTTTATTTAAAGTTTTTTTATCAACTTTTTTTACAATTATTGCACAATACAGACTGGATTTCTGATCTTTATCAGAAGGTATTGTTCCTGGAACTACTACAGAATATGCAGGAATTTTTCCATAAAATATTTTTCCAGTACTTCTTTCATAAATTTTTGTACTTTGTCCAATATATACACCCATAGATATTACAGAACCTTGTTCTACAATTACACCTTCTACTATTTCTGATCTTGCTCCAATAAAACAATTATCTTCAATTATAGTTGGATTAGATTGCATAGGTTCTAAAACACCTCCAATTCCTACACCTCCTGATATGTGCACATTATTTCCTATTTGAGCGCAAGATCCAATAGTAGACCATGTATCTATCATGGTATTTTTTCCTATATAAGATCCTATATTTACATAACAAGGCATTAGTATACTTTTTTTATCTATAAAAGATCCATATCTTACAGTAGCTTGAGGTACAATTCTTACATCATCTTGTATGAATTGCTCTTCATTATAGTCACTATATTTTAATTCTACTTTATCGTAATATGTTGTTTCTAATCCGTGAATAATTTTATTTTTTTGTGTGATTAAAAATAATAAAATAGCTTTTTTAACCCAATGTTTTGTAATCCATTCATTATTTATTTTTTCAGATATTCTCAATTTTCCTGTATTTAACATTTCTATAGTTTCTTTTATAGCTTCAGAAGATTCTATACTAATGCTATTTTCTTTAGATTTAATTAATTCTTTATTTTCGTATGTTTCATTAATTATTTTTTCAATTTTTTTCATGTTTAAGTATCCTTTGATTTATTTTTTTTCGATAATATGAATTTTTATATTTAAAGAACAACTATAATAAATATTAATATTGATATATATTTTTATATATTTTTGATTATAGGATTTATTTTTTCGTCTTCTTGTATTGTAAGTATTTCACAACCATTTTTTGTCACTAATACAGTATGTTCGTATTGAGCAGATAAGGAATGGTCTATAGTTTTTACAGTCCAACCATCATTTAAAATTTTTATAAATGGTTTTCCTATATTAATCATGGGTTCAATAGTAAAAATCATTCCTTCTTTCATTTGTATATTCTTATTATATTGACTATCATAATGTAATATATAAGGTTCTTCATGAAATTTTTTACCAACTCCATGACCACAATATTCTTTTACAATTGAAAAATTTTTTTTTTTAATATATTTTTGTATAACTTTACCTATTTCAGAAAAATATGCTCCAGGTTTAATGATTTTCAATGATTTATATAAACTTTTTCTGGTTGAAAAACATAAATTTTTTGCTATTTTATTTACTTTTCCAATAAAAAACATTTTAGATACATCTCCATAAAAACCATCTTTTATTACAGCTATATCTATGTTAATAATATCTCCTTCATTTAAAATTTCTAATTTATTAGGTATTCCATGACATATTGTATCATTGATTGAAGTACAAATAGATTTTGGAAATCCTTTATATCCTAAACATGCAGGTATAGCTTTTTGTTCATGAGTTATATATTTATGACAAATATTGTTAATTTTATTTGTATCTATTCCAGGTTTTAAATATTTTTGAATCATTTTTAAGTTTTCTGATGCTAGAATACATGCTTTTCGTATTTTATTTATTTCATATTCGTTTTTAATTATTATTGAAGACATATGTTTCACATTTTTTATAAGAATTTTTTTTAAAAAGTATGTTATTGTTTTATAGTAATAATGACATAATAATTGAAATTATTATTTATTATTTAATTTTTTTTGTTTTTATTTTAAACGAATATATCTTATTGTATATAAAATCAATATTAATTTTAAAATAAAATAATTATTATAAAATTTATATATTTATTAAAAAAAATATTTTTAAAAATTTTTTTTGAATATTATCTGTTATTTAGAATATTTTAATAAATTTTTTATACAATAGTTACAAATTTATTTTTATAAAATTATATAAGGCAAGAATATGCAAAAATTATCTATGCAAGATATGATTAAAGCTGGTGTTCATTTTGGACACAAAACTCGTTATTGGAACCCAAAAATGAAACCATTTATTTTTGGTTCAAGAAATAAAATTCATATTATTAATTTAGAAAAAACTTTACCTTTATTTCGTATTGCTATCAATGAATTAAAAAGAATAGCTTTTAGAAAAGGAAAAATACTTTTTGTAGGAACAAAGAAAGCAGCAAGTATTTCTATAAAAAATACTGCAATATTATGTAAACAGTACTATGTTCATTATAGATGGTTAGGAGGTATGTTAACGAATTGGAAAACAGTTAGACAATCTATAAATAGATTAAAAGATTTAGAAATACAATCAAAAGATGGAACTTTTGAAAAGTTAACAAAAAAAGAAGCTTTAATTAGATTTCGTACTTTATCTAAATTAGAAAATAGTTTGGGAGGTATTAAAAATATGGGAGGTTTACCTGATGCTTTATTTGTTATAGATGCAGATCATGAACAAATTGCAATTAAAGAAGCGAATAATTTAGATATTCCAGTTTTTTCTATTGTAGATACTAATTCTAATCCAGATGGAATAGATTATGTTATTCCTGGTAATGATGATGCAGTAAGATCTATTGAATTATATTTATCAGTTATTGAAAATTCTATTAAAAATATTAATAAAATAACAGATAAAAATGAAATTATAAAAAAGTTTCAATAAAAAATATTTTTTAATAATTTAAAATTTTTTAATGTAATAAAAAAAATATAAAAAAATAATGTTTCAGGAACATAATATGCAAAAAAATAATTTATGTCTTATTAAAGAATTAAGAAATCGAACAGGAATAGGAATAATAGAATGTAAAAAAGCTTTATTTTATACAAAAAATAATTTAGAGCAAGCAATAGATTATTTACGTAGTGCTGGAGTGATTAAAGCTGAAAAAAAAAATATTAATTCTACTTTAGAGGGATTGATATTAATTTATCAAAAAAATAATAATATAGCTATATTAGAGTTAAATTGTGAAACAGACTTTGTATCTAAAAATATCGATTTTATTAATTTTGGAAAAAAAATTTTAGATCGAATAGTATGTAAAAATATAACAGATATTTCAGACATTAATATATTTTTTGAAAAACATCGAGTAGACTTAATATCTAAATTTAATGAAAATATTAATATTCGTAGAATAAAATTAGTTCAAAAAAAATGTTCTAGTTATTATCTACATCGATTTAGAATAGGAGTAATAGTTTCTTTTGATAATATGAATTCTTCAATTAATAAAGAAATTATGAAGAATATTTCCATGCATATTGCTGCTAGTAAACCAAAATATATTGATGCTTCTAATATTCCTCAAGAAGTTATTCAAAGAGAATATAATATTCAATTAGAATTAACCAAAAAATTAAATAAAAATAAGTTACAAGAAGAAAATATTATAAAAGGTAAAATGAATAAGTTTATCAATGAAATAACATTATTAAATCAAATTTTTATTATGAATACAAAAAAAACTGTTAAGGAAATTTTAAAAGAAAATAATTTAAAGGTATTATCTTTTATTCGTTTTGAATTGGGAGAAAAAATATAAAATAAAATTTATTTTTTATTAATGTTTAATTTTTGTATTAAAAATTTTTTATCAATAAAATATTTGTATTAATATTTTTATAAATAAAATTTAAAAAAAATAGTATGAAATGGTATTTTTGAATAATAAAAAATAATAATATATTAATTAAAATACATATCTTTAATATGATTAAAATTTTTATGTATAACAATGAATAAGATAATTTATTTTTATAATTTAGGATTTATAATGGATTTTATTATTAAATAAAAATATTTATTGCGATTAACAAAATTTTATTTTTTATAACAACATGAATTTTAATATTTTAAAATTATTTAAATTTTATTTATTTGATATATATTATTAGATTTAATCGATAAAGAATATCTATGCTATGGATATTTATTATAGTTTTATTAATCTATTTAATTTATGATTGAATTATTTTATTAAAAAATATTTTATTTTATAATAAAAATTTTAATTATGGTGAAAAATATTTTTCATTTTTAATGAATATTTTAATTATTTTATATATTTTTTATTTAATAAATTAAATTATATAATTTTTTCAGTGTTAAAATATTTTCATATTATTTTTTATAAGAATTAAATCATTAATTTAATATATATTTGCATTTTTTTATAAAATTAACATTTTATTTTGAATAAAATATATAATATAATTTTATCGATATTTTTTATTTTAACCATTTTTTTTTAAAGGATAATTATTTTTTATAAATAAGAAAAATTTATTTTTTTAGATTTAAAAAATAATTATTAATATTTTATATTAATTTTTATTTATGTATTAAGGTTATAAATTTTATGAATGAAATTATTACATTTGCAGATTTAAAAATGCAAAAATGTATTAATTCTTTTAAAACACGAATTAATGCAATTAGAACTAGTCATGCAACACCTGAATTATTAAATAATATTTTTATTGATTACTATGGTAAAAAAACTCCATTGTTTCAGGTTACAAATATTGTTGTAGAAAATTCTCGTACTTTAAAAATAAATATATTTGAAAATGGATTACAAAACATTATTCAAAAAAGTATTATCAATGCTAATTTAGGGTATGGTATAAGTACTCAAGGTAATTGTGTTTATGTTACAGTACCACATCTTAATGAAGAAAGAAGACAAGAATTAGTTAAAAAAATTAAAAAAGAATCTGAACAGGCACGAATATGTATACGAATTATTAGAAAAGAAAAAAAAGATAGAATTAAATTAGATATAAAAAAAAAAATAATTTCTAAAGATCAAGATAGAGTAATTCAAAAAAAAATACAAGATTTAACTGATAAATACATAAAAAAAATTGAAAAAATTTTTTTAAAAAAAGAATCTGATATCATGAAAATTTAATTTTTGTTTATAACGCCGTTTTAAAAATTTTTCATAATTTTATTTTTTTAAATTTATATTATTTTTTATAAAAAAACGGCGTTTTATAACTTATTTAAAATAAAATATATTAATTTTATAAATATTTTGTAAAAATATTTTATTATTATTCATATTAATTTTTAATTTTTTACATTACAATAAATATATGAATTATATTAATTAATATTTTGAATATAAATAATTTAAAAAAATTATAAAAATTAAATTTCTTTAATAAAAAATTCAAATTATTATTTAAAATTATATTTTTACTGTATTTAACTAAAATAATAAATAAAAATGTTAATAAATGAAAAAAAAATATTAAAAAAAAATGAAGTATTAAATTTACTTCCTCATAAATATCCATTTTTATTAGTAGATAAAATTATAGAGTATAAAAATAATAATTTTATTAAAACTATAAAAAATATTACTTTAAATGATTTTTTTTTTGAAGGTCATTTTCCCTCTTATCCTATTTTTCCTGGTGTTTTAATAATTGAATCTATGGCTCAATCATCAACTTTACTATTGTATAAAAATAATCCATATTGGGTAAAAAAAAAATTTTTTCCTTTAATAAAAATAAACAATGCATCTTTTAAATTTCCTGTATATCCAGGTGATCAAATAATTATTGATATTTTTTTACAAAAAACGTTTAAAAAACTAACTCAATTTAATTGTATTGCAAGAGTATTAAGTAAAACTGTTGTTATTGCCACCATTTCTTGTATTCAAACAAAAATATAATTTTTTTAAAAATATTATTCATATAAGCATATATAGTTATATAAAATTATAAAAAATAGGAATTAAATCAATCATTTTTTATGAAAAAATATTTTTTTCTATTTTTTTTTTTTTCAATGTAGGTTCATTAGTATGAATTCTTCTAATTTTGTTCATTTAAATACGCATAGTGATTATTCTATTATTGATGGAATAGCTAGTCCTGAAAAAATAGTACATAAAGCAAATAGTTTAGGAATGTCTTCAATAGGTATTACAGATTTTTCTAATTTGTTTGGTGCATTAAAGTTTTACTTAAAAGCACATGAATACGGTATTAAACCAATTATAGGAATTGATTTTAATATGAGATCTATTTTTATTCCTAATATGATAAGTAGAATTACATTGTTAGCTTATAATAAAATAGGATATAGAAATCTTTCTATATTAACTACATATTCACATAAAGAAAAAAAAAATTATTCTCAAGCAATATTAAAACAAGAATTATTAAAAAAATATAATCAAGGATTAATAATTTTATCAGGAGGTTGTTTTGGAGATATTGGAATATGTTTATTAAAAAATAATAATAAATTTTTAAATTCTATGTTTAATTTTTATTCTAATTATTTTCCAGAATCACATTATTTAGAATTAACTCGTACTAATAGAGTTAATGAAGAAGAATATATTTCTAAAGTTTTATATTGCGCAAATAAAAAACAAGTACCTGTTGTTGCTACAAATTCTGTTTGTTTTTTAAATAAAGAAGATTTTTCAGTACATAATATTCGTATGGGAATTAATCAAGGTATTATGATTTCAGATATAAATAAAAAAAAAAATTATAGTAAAGAACAATTTTTAAAATCACAAGAAGAAATGATTAATTTATTTTATGATATACCTGAATCTATTGTAAATACTGTTGAAATTTCTATGCGTTGTAATTTTATTTTTAATTTAAATAAATATTTTTTACCAACTTTTTTTGATAAAAAATTTGATGTTAAAAAAAAATTAATAGAAGAATCATTTCAAGGTTTGGAATATAGATTTAAAAATTATATTTTTAAAAATCAAAAAAATGTTTTTAAAACTAAAAAAAAATATATTGCAAGATTGAATTTAGAATTGGATATAATTAATAAAATGGGTTTTCCTAGTTATTTTTTAATTGTTATGGAATTTATACAATGGGCAAAAAAAAATAATATTCCTGTAGGTCCGGGAAGAGGATCTGGAGCGGGATCTTTAGTTGCTTATGCATTAAAAATAACTGAACTGGATCCTTTAAAATTTGATTTATTATTTGAAAGATTTTTAAATTTAGACCGTGTTTCTATGCCTGATTTTGATATTGATTTTTGCATGGAAAAAAGAGATTTAGTAATTGAACATGTGTCTAAAAAATATGGTTCAGATTCAGTTGCACAAATAATTACTTTTGGGACAATGACTGCAAAATCTGTTATTCGAGATGTAGGTCGTGTTTTAGGGTATCCGTATGGATTTATTAATAAATTATCTAAATTAATACCATTAGATCCTGGAATAACATTAAATAAAGCGTTTTCTACTAATCAAGAATTAATTGAATTATATTCGAATAATACTGATGTCAAAAGTATAGTAAACATTGCAAAAAAATTAGAAGGTGTTACTAGAAATATTGGAAAACATGCTGGAGGCGTGATTATTGCACCTTCAAAAATTATTAATTTTGTACCTTTATATTTTGATGAAAATGGAGAAAATGTATTAACACAATTTGATAAAGATGATATTGAAAAAATTGGTTTAGTAAAATTTGATTTTTTAGGATTAAAAACTTTAACAATAATTGAATCATGTGTTCGAATAATAAATTCTAAATTACATAACAAAAAAGTTGATATAAAGAAAATTTCCTTAGAAGATAAAAAAGTTTTTGATATGCTAAATAATGCAAATACTACTGCAATATTTCAATTAGAGTCTTTAGGAATGAAAAAATTGATAAAAAGACTTAAACCAGATTGTTTCGAAGATATAATTTCGTTAGTAGCATTATTTCGACCTGGTCCGTTACAATCAGGAATGGTAGATAATTTTATTGCTCGAAAGCATGGAAAAGAATCTATTTTTTATCCAGATAAGAAATGGCAACATATTCTATTAAAACCTATATTAAAATCTACCTATGGTATTATATTGTATCAAGAACAAGTCATGCAAATTGCACAAGTTTTATCAGGATATTCATTAAGTGATGCTGATATATTAAGACGTGTTATGGGAAAAAAAGATCCTTTAGAAATGAGAAATCAATATTCAATTTTTCAATCAGGAGCTAAAAAAAATGGTATTGATGTAGTTTTATCAAAAAAAATATTTAGTTTATTAGAAAAATTTTCTGGATATGGATTTAATAAATCTCATTCTGCAGCATATGCGTTAATATCATATCAAACACTATGGTTAAAATCTCATTATCCTGCTGAATTTATGGCTTCTGTAATGACTTCTGAAATAGATAATTCTGATAAATTATCAAATTTAATTTTAGAATGTAAAAAATTAAATATAAAAATATTACCTCCTTGTATTAATCATGGATTTAATCATTTTTATGTAAATGAAAAAAAAGAAATAATATACGGAATGGGAGCAATAAAAGGAATTGGAATAAATTCTATTAATAGTATAGTTAAACATAGAACAATAAAAATAGGATATTTAGATTTATTTGATTTTTGTGTAAAAACGAACAGTAAAAAAATTACTGTTATTATTATAAAAAAATTAATTAAATCCGGTTCATTAGATTGTTTTAAGTTGAAGAGATCTTTTTTAATTAATTCATTATTACATACTTTTAATTCTGCCAAACAATATAAAAAAATTATTTTATATAAACAAAAAGATATATTTAACCCTTCTATTCAGGATTTTAAAAACATTGTTAAAAATAAAAATTTAAATGTTTTAGTTTGGACTAAAAGTATGAAATTAGATTATGAGTATTCAGTTTTAGGTTTATGTATTACAGGATATCCTATTCGTGAATATTTATTTGAATTGAATAAATATGTTAATGCAATAAAATTAAAAAATATAAAATTACAAAAAAATAACAGTGTTGTTTGTGTTTTTGGAGTTATTTCTTATATAAAAAGAATATTAACTAAAAAAAATACTCAAATGGTTTTGATATCTATTGATGATAGTTATTGTAAATTAGATGTCTTAATTTTTGAAAATTTATTAGAAAGAAAAAAATATTTTATCAAAAAAAATAATATTGTCATTATTCAAGGTAAAGTTATTTTTGATAATTTTATTAAAAAAAAAAAAATAATAGCGATAGATATTATTGATATAGATTATGCAAGACTGAATAGTTTAAGTGAAATTATTGTTTTTACAAAAATAACAAAAAATATTGATAAATTGTTTGTAAAAATTAAAAAAATTACATTAACAAAAAATAATAGAACAATTCCTTTAAATATTTATTTTTATAAAAACAATGAATTTGTGCAATTAAAATATGTTAAAAAATGGAAAATTTTTCCAAATAATAAATTAATAAATAATTTAAAATATTTATTCGGAATAGGATCAGTAAAATTAAAAAGAATAAAAAATACTGTATCTAAAATATTTTTTTATCATTAGTTGTTATATAACATTACTTTTTTGAATTATTTTTTTAAAGTAACTTACTACATCTTTAATATGTATTTCATGTTTTTGTTGTGTATATCGATTTTGTATTTCTAATATTTCATTTTTAGTGTTTTTTTCACTAATAATTATATTATAAGGTATACCGATTAGATCCATATTAGAAAAAATTACTCCAATTCTTTCATTTCTATCATTAAATAATGTAGGTATTTTTTCTTTTTTTAATGATAAATATATTTTTTTTGAAATTTTTTGTACTATAATGGAATTATATAATTGTATTGGTATGATCGAAACAATAAAAGGAGCTAATTCAATAGGCCATATAATACCTTTTTCATCATGATTTTGTTCTATTATAGCAGAAATAATTCTAGTTACACCTATTCCGTAACATCCCATATTCAAAAATTTTTTCATTTTATCATTTGTATAAATATTAGCATTCATAGATTTAGAATATTTTTTTCCGATTTGAAAAATATGAGCAATTTCAATGTTATGAATGTTATTCTTATATATTTTTTTTTGTAAATTTATATTATAATTTTTATTTTTTGTAGTAACAATAAATTCATGAGAAATATTTCCACCAATAATTCCAGAATTTGCTTGTTCAATTTTAAATTTTAAAGACATTCTAAAAAAAATTTTTTTATATGCTTTTTTTATTTTTTCATATGTTAATACTAAAGATTTTTTATCCATATGAAAAGAATAGGCATCTTTCATAATAAATTCTCTAGTTCTTATAGTTCCAAATTGTGGTCTAATTTCATCTCTAAATTTTGTTTGAATTTGATAAAATATTAAAGGTAATTCTTTATAGGATTTTATTTCGTTTTTTATTAAATCTGTTATTATTTCTTCATGAGTAGGGCCTAATATGAACAAGTTTTTATTTCGATCATATAAAGTAAATAGTTCTTTTCCATAATCATTAATTCTTTTGCTTTTTTTCCATAAATGACCTGTTTGTAAAATAGGTAAAATTACTTCTATTGCTGATATTCGATCCATTTCTTCTCTAATTATTTTTTTAATTTTTTTTAAAATAATTACACCTGTAGGTAACCATGTGTATATTCCTGAAGATACTTGCCTGATTAAACCTGATTTTAGCATTAAATAATGACTTATTAATTCAGGCTTGTTAGATACATTTTTCAATGTAGATAGTAAATATTTACTAGTACGCATATTTTCCTTAAAAAAATAGATTATAAATGTAAGATATTTGTATTATTTTATAAATATCAGAAAATGAAATATTCATGTATATTAATTAAGAAAAATTGTATTGACAATTTTTTTATTACTTAAAAATTAATTTTTATATAAAAAACAAATTATTTTTTTTATAATAACAAATTATTTTTTTTATAATAACAAATTATTTTTTTTATAATAACAAATTATTTTTTTTATAATAACAAATATTTTTTTTATAATAACAAATTATTTTTTTTATAATAACAAATATTTTTATGAGGTGTTTTATGCCTATTGGATCTGATGAAGATAAAACAGAAGAACCTACTTCCCATCGCATTAAAAAGTTTAAAAAAAAAGGAAATAATTATTATTCTCCAGAAGTAAATTATTTTTTTTTATTATTTTTTTCATGTTTTACATTTTTTATTTTTCGAAAAACAATGTTTTTTTCTTTATTAGAATTATTAAAAAATAGTTTACAAATAAATTATTCGATTATATTTAGTAATACGTTTTTTTTGAAAAAAATAATATTTGATATTAAAAAAATTTGTTTAATTTTTATTATTTTATTTTTAGAAATATTGTTCATTTCTTATACTTTTCCATTATTATTTGGAGGGGGAAAAATACATTTTCGTTTTTTTAATTTTAGTTTAAAAAAATTAAATTTTATAAATGGTATAAAAAAAATGTTTTCTTTTGAATCTATTTTTGAACTACTAAAGATTATTCTTAAATCATATTTAATTTTAGGGATTTTTATATATTATTTTGTTTCTAAAAAACATGAATTATTTTTTTTATCAATCGAACGAGAAAATAATGTTTTTTTTCATGGTTTTAATATATTAGTGAATTTTATTTATATTGCAATATTATCTTATATCCCCGTAGTAATGTTAGATTTTATATGGAAAAAAATTTCTTTTTTCAAAAAACTAAAAATGACACAACAAGAAATTAAAGAAGAATTAAAAGAAATAGAAGGAAATCCTAATACAAAAAGTAGAATATTACATAATATGAAATTATTATCTAGAAAAAGAAATACAATAGATATAATAAATAAATCAGATGTAGTAGTTACTAATCCTACTCATTATGCAATTTCTATACAATACATTGCAAAAAAAATGAAATCTCCAAAAATTACAGCAAAAGGAATAGGTGTTTCTGCACTATATATTATTAAAATTGCTAAGAAAAATAATATTCCTATATTATATGCTCCAATTTTAGCGCGTTCATTATATTATAATTTTGCATTAAATCAATTTATATCACCTGATTTTTATTCAATAATAGCTGAAATAATTACTTGGTCTTGGAACTTTAATAAATGGAAAAAAGAAGGAGGTAAAAAACCTATTATACCAAAAGATTTATCAGAAGTATTAAAATCAAATATAGAAAAAGGAAAAAGAAAATTATGAATAATTTTTTTTATTTTTTTAAAAAAATTAATTTATTAAAAAATTTTAGATCACAAGTATTAGTTGTTCCATTGTTATTAATTATTATTTTATCAATGATGATTTTACCTCTTCCTACCTTTTTATTAGATTTATTTTTTACATTTAATATATCTCTTTCATTATTAATTCTACTTGTATCATTATTTAATAAATATACTTTAGATTTTTCTTCATTTCCGACAATATTACTTTTTTCTACACTGTTGAGATTATCATTAAATATTGCTTCTACACGTATTATTCTTTTACATGGTCATACTGGTATAGCATCTGCAGGGCATGTAATAGAATCGTTCGGTAATTTTTTAGTCGGAGGTAATTTTTTTATTGGAATAGTAGTATTTATTATATTAATAATTATTAATTTTATAGTAATTACAAAGGGAGCGGGTAGAATTGCAGAAGTAGGAGCTAGATTTGCTTTAGATGGAATGCCAGGAAAACAAATGGCTATCGATGCGGATCTTAATGCTGGATTAATTGGAGAAACAGAAGCAAAAAAAAGACGTATGGAAATTACAAGAGAAGCTGAATTTTATGGTTCAATGGATGGAGCAAGCAAGTTTGTAAGAGGAGATGCAATTGCTGGAATTTTAATTATGTTTGTTAATGTTATTGGTGGTTTATTTATTGGAATATTGCAACATAATTTAATAATAAATAAAGCATTAGAATCTTATACTATTTTAACTATAGGAGATGGTTTAGTAGCTCAAATTCCAGCATTAATTATATCAACAGCTGTAGGAGTTATTGTGACTAGAGTTAAAGGTGATGAAAATGTTGGAGATCAAATGATTAAACAACTATTTTTTAAACCTGTTGTAATTGTTTTAAGCGGTTGTCTTTTATTTATATTAGGAATTGTTCCTGGAATGCCAAATTTAATATTTTTATTGTTTTCGTTGAGTTTATTTTTTTTATCATGGTTTATATATAATAAAAATATTTTTTTACATGATGATAAAGTATATGATGAATATAAAAAAAATAAAGAATATTTAGATTTATCATGGAAAGATGTACAGATAGAAGATACAATTAGAATTGAATTTGGAAAAAATTTAACTCCCATTCTTGAAAAAAAAATTGATTCTCTTGATTTATTAAATAGAATAAAAAATGTAAGAAAAAAATGTGCTGATGATTTTGGTTTCTTACCTCCTGCTATTGTTCTTTCAAACAATTTTAAATTATCAAAAAATGTATATCGTATTTGCATTAAAGGAATCTCAATATCTGAAGGGGAAATATTTTTAGATAAAGTTATGGCTCTTGATTCTGGACATGTTACTGATACATTAGAAGGTAAAAGAGTAAAAGAACCAACATTTGGTATGCAAGCAATTTGGATAAATAAAAATTTTCAAAAACGTGCAGAAGAATTAAGATATATTATTATTACTCCTTCTGTAGTAATAGCAACTCATTTAAATTTTGTAATTCAAAATTATTTACATGAATTATTTGGTCGTTATGAAGTAAATAAATTATTGGATCGTGTAAATCAAGAATTACCTAATTTTTCTGACGATTTAATACCAAGTATTATGACATTAACTACTTTTCATAAAATATTAAAAAATTTATTATTAGAAAATGTATCTATAAAAGATATACGTACTATTATAGAAACACTAATTGAATATGCTCCTGGAATAAAAGATATAAATGAATTAACTAGTATGATTCGAATTACATTAGGAAAATCGATAGTACAAAATATATTTCAAGGAAAAAAATCCATTAATGTGATTGGAATTAATTCTGATATAGAAAATATATTATCGAATTCTATTAAAAATAAAGAAAAATCTATTAATCAAACAGATTCTCTGGAACCAGAATTTTTACACAATTTTTTTAATCAGGTAAAAAAAGCAATTATTGCTCAAGATAAATTAGGAGATCCAATTGTTTTACTTGTGCCTCATGTTTTAAGAGAATTTTTAGTTAGAATATTGAAACCAAAATTTTCTAATATAATTGTATTATCTGATGTTGAAATTCGTGATTCTAGAAAAATTTTTATAAAAAATATTATAGGGAATATGGAATAACAACGTATTTTAAATATCACATAAGACATTTATATTTTAATATTTTATAGTGATATTTACATAAAATTTATAGTAGGAATTCCTAATATTTTTAATCCTATTTTTAATATTGTTGATGTTAAAAAACATAATTTAATTCTACTATATTTAATTTTTTTATTTGAATTTTTTAAAATAGGACACTGTTCATAAAATATAGAAAAATGTACTGAAAGATTATATAAATATAAGCACAGTAAATGCATATAACCTTTTTTAAAAGATTCATCAATAATTTCTTCAAATTGTAAAATTTTGAGAGATAATTCAGTTTCATATTTTTCTAAAAGAATAATAGGATATTTTATTTTTTTTATATCGTAAGATATTTTATTAAATATAGATGTAATTCTTGTAAAAGTATATTGCATGTATGGAGCTGTATTTCCTTCAAATGTAAGCATAGTTTTCCAATCAAAAATATAATTTGTAATTCTATTTTTTGATAAATCGGAATATTTTATAGATCCAATTCCTATTTTTTTAGATATAGAGATAATTTCTTTTGGTTTTAAATTTGAATTTTTTGTTTTTGTAATAGAATAAGCTCTTTTTTCTGCTTCTTTGATTAAATGTATTAATTTAATATTGTTACCGTCTCTAGTTTTAAATGGTTTATTATTTTTTGATAAAACCATTCCAAATGTATGATGTTCTATAATAGTATTATTAGGTATATAACCAGCCATTTTTGCTATTAATATTATTTGTTGTAAATATTGTGATTGTCTGCTATCTGTATAATATATTATTCTATTTGCATTTAATATACTACATCGATATTTTAAACATGCAATATCTATAGTTGAGTATAAAAAACTAGAATCTTTTTTTTGAATAATTATACCCATAGGTTTGCCTATTCTATTTTTAAATTTTTTTAAAATAACTACTACAGAACCATCTATTTTTTTAGCTATTTTTTTTTTTAATAAATCTTCAATAATTTCTGGTAACATATGATGATATGCACTTTCTCCTTTAATATGTTTGTTTTTCAAAGAAATATTTAATTTTTTATATATAACATTATTTTTTTTGATTGAATAACTAACTATTTTTTTCCAAATTTTTTTACAATTAATATTATTTTTATTTAATTTTAAATTGTATTTTTGAGATAAATTAGCAAATTTTTTATCATTATCAAATTTTTTTTTAGCAATTATATAATGTTTTTCTATATTTTTTAAATTTTTTGTAAGATTACTTAAATTGATTTTTTTTTCTTTATAAAATGCAAGAATTATACCAAAATTAGTACCCCAATCTCCTATGTGATTAACTTTAATAACTTTATGACCTAAAAATGAAGCAAGTTTAGCAAAAGAATCTCCTAGTACTGTTGATCTTAAATGTCCTATATGCATTTCTTTTGCGATATTAGGAGAAGAGTAATCGATTACTATAGTTTCTTTTTTTTTTTTTTTTATGTGTAAATTATTTTTTTTTAAAATTATATTCAGTTTTTCAGATATCCATTCTGGATTAATAATAAAGTTTATAAAACCAGGTTTGGTATAAAATACTTTTTTGAATATTTTTTTTGATTTAATTAAATTAATTATTTTATTAGATAATTTTTTTGGATCTTTTTTTTCTATTTTAGAAATTTTTATTATTCCATTAGCTTGATATTGTCCTCTGTATTCTGTATTAGTTCTGGATATGATAGGATCATATTTTTTATTAATTCCTATTTTTTCAAATGATTGTATTATAGTTTTATATAATATTTTTTTTATATTCATAATAATGTTTAATTTTTAAAAAATTTTCCTGTTATTTATGAAATTTATTTTTTTAAAAGTAATATTTTAAATTAAAAATTTTTGTTGAATAAAATTAATTGATTTTTTTTTTAAAATATGATTAATTGTTAATAACAATTATATTATACTGTTAATATATATAAAATAAATAATTTTAATATAAATAAATTTCATATTGTTTTTATTTTAAAAAATATTTTTCAAAATAAATAAAAAGATTGACAAACATAAAAAATCAATGTAATGTGTATTTAGTTAAGTAATATTGTTCTTTAAAAAAAAATTAGAAAATTTTTGTGGGTACACTTTAACTTAAATTTTTAATTAAAGTTAAAAATACGAGTTTAATATAAAATTTATTTTTATATTTAAAAAAGTTTTCAACTGAAGAGTTTGATCATGGCTCAGATTGAACGCTGGCGGCAAGCCTAACACATGCAAGTCGAGCGGCAGCGAAAAGAAAGCTTGCTTTCTTTGTCGGCGAGCGGCAAACGGGTGAGTATAATCTGGGGATCTGCCCAAAAAAGGGGGATAACTATTGGAAACGATAGCTAATACCGCATAATGTTTTTTTTATAATATTTTTTAAATATTATAAATATTAACCAAAGTAGGGGATTATGTAAAAGTAACCTTACGTTTTTGGATGAACCCAGACAAGATTAGCTTGATGGTAAGGTAAAGGCTTACCATGGCAACGATCTTTAGCTGGTCTGAGAGGACAAACAGCCACACTGGAACTGAGACACGGTCCAGACTCCTACGGGAGGCAGCAGTGGGGAATATTGCACAATGGGCGAAAGCCTGATGCAGCTATGCCGCGTGTATGAAGAAGGCCTTAGGGTTGTAAAGTACTTTCAGCAGGAAAGAAAGGAAGTAAAAGTAATACATTTACTTCTATGACGTTACCTGAAAAAGAAGCACCGGCTAACTCCGTGCCAGCAGCCGCGGTAATACGGAGGGTGCTAGCGTTAATCAGAATTACTGGGCGTAAAGAGCGCGTAGGTGGCTTATTAAGTCAGATGTGAAATCCCTAAGCTTAACTTAGGAATGGCATTTGAAACTAATAAACTAGAGTATTGTAGAGGGAGGTAGAATTCTAGGTGTAGCGGTGAAATGCGTAGATATCTGGAGGAATACCTGTGGCGAAAGCGACCTCCTAAACAAATACTGACACTGAGGTGCGAAAGCATGGGGAGCAAACAGGATTAGATACCCTGGTAGTCCATGCTGTAAACGATGTCGACTTGGAGGTTGTTTCCAAGAGAAGTGGCTTCCGAAGCTAACGCATTAAGTCGACCGCCTGGGGAGTACGACCGCAAGGTTAAAACTCAAATGAATTGACGGGGGCCCGCACAAGCGGTGGAGCATGTGGTTTAATTCGATGCAACGCGAAAAACCTTACCTGGTCTTGACATCCATAAAATACTTTAGAAATATAGTAGTGCCTTCGGGAATTATGAGACAGGTGCTGCATGGCTGTCGTCAGCTCGTGTTGTGAAATGTTGGGTTAAGTCCCGCAACGAGCGCAACCCCTATCCTCTGTTGCCAACGGTTCGGCCGGGAACTCAGGGGAGACCGCCGGTTATAAACCGGAGGAAGGTGGGGACGACGTCAAGTCATCATGGCCCTTACGACCAGGGCTACACACGTGCTACAATGGTATATACAAAGAGATGCTAATCTGCAAAGACATGCTAACCTCATAAAGTGTATCGTAGTCCGGACTGGAGTCTGCAACTCGACTCCACGAAGTCGGAATCGCTAGTAATCGTGGATCAGAATGCCACGGTGAATACGTTCCCGGGCCTTGTACACACCGCCCGTCACACCATGGGAGTGGGTTGCAAAAGAAGCAGATTGCTTAACTTGTATTAATTTACAAGAGAGCGTTTATCACTTTGTGATTCATGACTGGGGTGAAGTCGTAACAAGGTAACCGTAGGGGAACCTGCGGTTGGATCACCTCCTTAAATTTTAAGCACTTTATTTAAAAAATAAAATAAGTAAAGTGTGCCCACATAAATTTTCTGATTGAATACCTTTCAATAGGCTTGTAGCTCAGTTTGGTTAGAGCACACCCCTGATAAGGGTGAGGTCGGTGGTTCAAGTCCACTCAGGCCTAATAATAAAATTTACTCTGATCAAAAAAGTATAAGGGGCTATAGCTCAGTCGGGAGAGCGCCTGCTTTGCACGCAGGAGGTCAGCGGTTCGATCCCGCTTAGCTCCAAAAATTTATATTAATTTTGTATTATTTTTTAAATTCCTTATATAATAAAATAAATCCCACGGATAAAAAAATTCATTTTTAAAAAATATTTTTTTTTGAAATTTAACGTTATTACACAATAAAAAAATATTTATTTTTTTTTCTATTTTTAGTCTTGTCGGAGGAAGAATTTTTTTTTTTGTTAAGTATTTTTTTACAAAAATAAAATAATTTTTAAAAAAAATATTTTTTAAAAATTTTTTCGAAAAATTTAAATTTGAAATAGTATATTCATGACCTGAACAAATTAAAGTATTATTAGGCAACAAACATATTTTTTGTATAGAATTATACATTAAAAAATATTCTTCATTATATAATTTTCCACATCCTCCAGAAAATACTGTATCTCCACAAAACAAATAAGGTTTTATATAATACGAAATGTGTTTTAAAGTATGTCCAGGTGTATGCAAAATTTTAATTTTTTTATTTATAACAAATATTTTATTTGTTTTTTCTTTTATTTGATGTATTTTTAATGAATTGATTTTTTCTGAACTAAATATTTTTATATTAGGATAAATATTTTTTATTTTACTAGCTCCATTAATATGATCTATATGAGAATGAGTTAATAAAATAGCTTTAGGTATTAAAAAATTTTTTTTTATTTCTTTAATAACTTCTTTATATGAACCAGGATCTACAATAAAGCAATTTTTTTTTTATTGTATAGTATCCAACAATAATTATCTTTTAAAATTAATATTTGTTTTAGAATCATTTTCCGCCTTATTAAAAATTTTGTATAATTATTTTATTGTTTTTAAAGTATCCAATATCAATAGATTTAGGATTCATTGCATGTTTTTTTGCTAATTTATCGCAATATTCATTTTCTTTAATATTAGAATGTCCTTTTATCCACTTCCATTTTATTTTATGTAGTTGTAAAATTTTTTCTAATCTTTTCCATAAATCAATATTTTTTATTTTTTTATTTTTAGAATTATTCCATGAATTTAACTTCCATTTTTTTATCCAAATAGTAATTCCTAACTTTACATATTTACTGTCTGTTACCAATGTAACATCACAGAATTCTGTTAAAGTTTCCAATCCTATAATTGCAGCTAATAATTCCATTCTATTATTAGTTGTTAAATAAAAACCGGAACAAATTTTTTTTTCAATTTTTTTATATTGTATTAAAGCACAATACCCTCCCGGACCTGGATTTCCTAGGCATGAACCATCTGTGAAAATTTTTACTTTTTTAATTGACATATTTTATATTATTGTTATTTTGAATAGTAAAATTATTTAAAAAATTTTTAGGATAAAAATGAATAATGCAATAAATAGATCTATAGTTCTTGATACTGAAACTACAGGAATGAATTCTTCAGGAATAATATATAAAAATCATAAAATTATTGAAATAGGAGCTATAGAATTAATTAATAGAAAATCAACTGGTAAATTTTTTCATAAATATCTTAATCCTGATAGAAAAATTGATAAGCAAGCTTTTCACGTACACGGTATTTCTGATAATTTTTTAAAAGATAAAAAAAGATTTAAAGATATTGCAATTTATTTTTTTAATTATATAAAAGATGCTAATTTGATAATTCATAATGCATCTTTTGATATATCGTTTTTAGATTATGAATTTAGTATGCTTAGAAATAATTTTCCACCCATAAAAGATATTTGTAAAATTACTGATACTCTTAGTATAGCACGAAAACTTTTTCCTGGAAAAAAAAATAATTTAAATGCTTTATGCTCTAGATTAAATATATCTATTAAAGAAAGAATTTTACACAGTGCTATTTTAGATGCTGAAATTTTAAAAAAAATATATTTAAGAATGACTGGTAAACAAAAATCAATTAATTTTAATGTTAAAGATCAGAAAAATATTAACAAAAAAAATAATTTACATAAAAAATCAAATTATATATACAATACAATTGTTAAAAAAGCAAATAAAAAAGATGTTTTGCAACATCAAGAATATTTAAAAATAATAAAAAAGAATAATAAAAAAATGTATTTAGAAAAAAAAATATAAATTTATTGACTGCTTGTTAAAAAAAATATACTATTAATAATAGTTTATATTTGGTGCGGTAGTTCAGTTGGTTAGAATATCGGCCTGTCACGCCGGAGGTCACGGGTTCAAGTCCCGTCCGCACCGTAATTAAAATAGTAAAATATGATAAAATAAATAAAACACTTCTTTAATATTAAACCAAAAAAATAATTATAAATTTAATATAAAAATTTTCTTATTTTATATTATATAAATAATTTTATAGACTTTAAAAAAGTTTTTTATCAAAAAAGTATATTTTTAATAAAATATATGAAATAAATTTTTTTTAATTAATTTTTATATTGTGAATTTTTATGATTAAGAAATACATTATTACTTGGGATATGCTACAAATTTATTCGGTAAAGCTAGCTAAACAACTAATTCATGTTAAAAAATGGAAATTTATAATTGCAATTAGTAGAGGAGGGTTAGTACCAGCTGCAATATTAGCTAGAGAATTAGAAATTCGATTTGTAGATACTATTTGTATTTCTAGTTATGATCATGATTGTAGAAAAAAAATGAAAATATTAAAAAAATCTAAAGATTATGGTAATAATACTCTTATCGTAGATGATTTAATAGATACAGGTCATACAGCAAAAATAATTAAAAGTTTATATCCTAAATCTTTTTTTGTAACTATTTTTGCGAAACCAAAAGGAAAATTATTGGTTGATAAATATATTATAGATGTGTCACAAGATATATGGATTGAGCAACCTTGGGATATGAAAATTTCTTATAGTACTCCTGTATTTAAACTTTCTTAAATTTTATATAGTGTTGAATAATTTTATTATCAGTATTTTTTAAAATTTTTAAAAAATATTATTCAAATTTTTGGAATTTTATTATGAAATATGAAAAAAAAAATAATGAATTACATGAAACAAAAAAAAATAGTAAATTTTATAAAATTGAAAAAAAAATAAAAATTTTAAAAAAAAATATTGTAGAATTAAAAAAAATAGAAGAAAAAAAAATAGAAAAATTATTTTTTAGATCTGAAAAAGATATTCAAAATGCACATAAATTTTCTTTAGAAACCGAAATTTCTAATTTTTTACCAATTATAGATAGTTTGGAAAGAGCTATTGATACTGTAAAAAATATGGATTCTTTGATTCAAGAAATTCCTATTAGTTTAAAATTAATTTTAAATTTATTATTAAATTTATTCAAAGAATTTCATATTCGTGTAATTTTTGATGAAAAAAAATTATTTAATCCTGATATTCATCAGGCTGTAGTTATGATTCCATCTGAAACAATTGAAAAAAATAATATTATTTCTGTTATGCAAAAAGGATATATTTTACATAATAGATTATTAAGAGCTGCTTTAGTAACAGTTTCATCTGGAAAAAATAAAAATTGATTTTTAAAAATATAATTTTTTAAAAAAAATAATGAAAAAAAATAGTAAAAAAAAAAAATATTATTTAACAATTTGTAAAAATAAAAATTCTTATTTTAATTATTTTATTAAAGAAAAATATGAATGTGGATTGTCTTTAAAAGGTTGGGAAATAAAATCTATTCGTTCTCGAAGAACAAATATTCACAATAGTTATATATTTATTCGGGAAGGAAATGCATATATTGTAGGAGTTTCTATTAGACCTTTATATAATACATCATTATCATCAGAATCGTATAAAGATAAAAGAAATATACAATTACTTTTACATAAAAAAGAAATAAATTATTTACTTGGTAAAATTAGTAGAGAAGGATATAGTTTAATTGCATTATCTTTGATTTTAAAAAAATCATGGTGTAAAATAATTATAGGTCTTGCTAAAGGAAAAAAGAATATAGATAAAAGAATTTGTGAAAAAAATAAAGAATGGATAATAACAAAAAATAGAATTTTTAAAAATTCATTCAAAAATTAAAAAATATTTTTTTTTTTTTTTTTTTTTTTGAAATATAGATATATTGGTAAAAAAATAATTTATATATATATAATATATAGTATATAACAATATTTTTTTTAAAATGATCTAAAATAGCTCAAAAAAAAATAAATAATTATCTAAAGGGCTATTTTAGTTTTTAAACAATTTAATTTTTTATTAAATATAAAAATAATATTTTATTGATAAAAATAATATAATTTTTTATTACAATACTTTATCAATAATAAAATTAAATAAAAAAAATAATTCTATACGTGCTAGAATATAAAATATTATTTTTAATAAATTTAAAATAATAAAATTAATTTTTATATATATTTTTTGGAATTAAAAACTTAAAAACATTTTATTATTTTTTTATATATAAAATTTTTTTTAAAAAGTATTTTTATTTTTCTAATATAACTAAGGTAACAATATATTTAATTTCATCAGTTATAGTTAAATAAGATTTTTTTATTTTCATATTATTGAACAATTTTTTTGCATTTTTTAAAAATATAATTTTTGGTTTTCCTTCTTTATTATTTCGTATTTCTAATTGGTTCCAATATATTCCTTTTTGTATTCCTGTACCCAAAGCTTTAGAAGCAGCTTCTTTTGCTGAAAATCTTGTAGATATATAACGAATAGAAAAAGAACTCATTAAGTATTTTTTCCATTCATATACAGATAAAATTCTTTTTGCTAATTTTATTTGATTTTTTTTTTTCAATTTTCTAATTCTTTTTATTTGTAATAAATCTAATCCAATACCGAAAATAGTCATTTTTATTTTTTTTATTTATTTTATCATTTAAATTTAATAATATAATTGTTAATTATATAATTATAAATTTGTAATTTATTTATTTATTTTTATCCATAAAAATAAATGAATTTTTTTTTTTAAAATTTTTTTTATATCTATTCTGGATTGAATACTGCATTTTTTTATTTTTTTACCATTTATTCCAATCATTATTTTTTTATATCTTTCATTTTTTACTAAAATGTAAGATTTAATATAGTATTCGTTATTACTGTGTAAATTAAATGATTCAATTTTTACTTGAAAAGTATAAGGTAACTCTTTGTTTAAATGTATCATGAATTTTTCTCGAATAATTTCAGATATAGAAAATTTTATATCTTTATCAGTAAATATATTTTTTTCGAAAATATGTTGAGATGATGGAATCATGTTTTTAATAAAATTAAAAATTATTTTTATATCTTTTTTTTTTTTTGTAGATATAGGTATAATATTTTTTATATATTTTATTTTTTTTATATAAGATAAAATTATTTCTTTATTTTTTAATTTATCAATTTTATTTAATACAAAAATAAAAGGTATTTTTGTATTATAAATTAATTGAAATATCCATTGATCATCTTTGTTCCAAAATATATTATCAGTTACAAAGATTATCAATTTTGATTGTAATATTGCATGTTGAATTTTTTTAAAATATTTTTTTTGATTTATTTCTATTCCTGGTGTGTCTATATATATAAATTGATGTGAAACAGTCGTATGAATTCCTAGTAAAAGATCTGTTGTAGTATTTTTTTTATTTGTCACAATAGATATTTTTTTTTTTATTAATTTATTCATTAGAGTAGATTTACCTACATTTGGTCTACCTACTATGGATATTTTTCCTGCATATTTTTTTATTTTCATAATTTTGTTATTCTAAACCTAATTTTATTAAAGCGCGTTGAGCAGCATCTTGTTCAGCTTTTCTACGACTTGTTCCAATACCAATAGAATATTCATTTATTCCATTGATTTGACAATGAATTGTAAATATTTGATTATGTGCTTCTCCATAAATTTGTACAATTAAATATGATGGCAAAGATAAATGTTTTGATTGTAGATATTCTTGTAATCTTGTTTTAGGATCTTTTTGTGTTATTCCGGGATTAATTTTTTTTAATCTACTTTTATACCATTTCAAAACTAATTTTTGTACAGTATATATGTTACTATCTAAAAATATTCCTCCTATTAGTGCTTCAATAGTATTTGCGAGAATAGATTCTCGTTGAACTCCTCCACTTTTTAATTCTCCTTGTCCTAAATATAGATATTCTCCTAATTTAAATTCATGAGCTATATTTGCTAAAGTATTTCCACGAACCAAAGTAGCACGCATTCTACTCATATCTCCTTCATTAACTTTTGGAAAATATTTATATAATGCGTCAGCAATAATAAAACTTAATATTGAATCTCCTAAAAACTCTAGTCTTTCATTATGATGACTACTAGCACTTCTATGAGTTAATGCTAATGATAAGAGTTCGACATTAATAAAAGTATAACCTATAATTTTTTGTAATTTATTTTTATCTTCATAATCCATATTTTGTTAATACATTGAAAATGCAATTATCATGCTATTTAATTATAATACAAATTATATTTGTATATGATTTTGTTATATTTTTTTAAAAATTGTAATTATTTAATAAATTATTTTGATTCGATTAAATCGTATTTTTTTAAAAAAATTATTTTCTGTTTTATCTATACTCATCCATATGAAAAAAACTTTTCCTATTAAATATTTATCAGGTACAAATCCCCAATATCTACTGTCAAAACTATTATCTCTATTATCTCCTAACATAAAATAATTATTTTTTGGAATAATCCATAGTCCTATTTTTTTGTTTTTTTGATGAAAATATAAATTTTTTTGATCGATATATTTATTATTTAATATAATATTATATTTTTTATTTTTAATAGTTTCTTCAATTATACTTATTTTATTTTTTTTTATTTTTTTATCATTTATATCATTTTTCATCATTTTATGAAAATATTGAATTTTAGAATTCGTAATATTTTTATTTTTTATATATATTTTATTAATAATATTTTTTTTTTTATTAAATATACTAATTTTTTTCCTATTATTATCGTAATAAATAACATCTCCAGGTAATCCAATAATACGTTTTACAAAATAAATATTTTTATTTTTAGGAAATTTAAAAACTACTATATCACCTCTTTTTGGTGTAGATATATTTATCCATTTTTTTTGATTAATTGGATTTTTTATACCATACGAATATTTTTTTACCAATATATAATCACCATTACATAATGTTGGAACCATAGATTCAGAAGGAATTTGAAAAGGCTCGCAGATAAAAGATCTTATTATAAATACGGATAGTAATATAAAATAAAATGATCCAATAAAATTTATAAAATCTAAAATACATAAAAAAAAAAAATTATATGATACTGATGAAATATTTTTTTCTTTTAAATAAAAAAGAAAAAATTTATTGAAAATAAAACAAAAAAAAGAAAAACATGTAATTATTAAAAAAAAAATAGTTGAATTAGTATCCAATATATTATCCTTATTTTAACATATGTTTTTTAATTTATAATTAAAAATTTATCTTAATACTTATTTTATATTTAAAATAGAAAAAAATGTTTCTTGAGGTATATTAATATTTCCAATTTGTTTCATTCTTTTTTTTCCTTTTTTTTGCTTTTGTAACAACTTTTTTTTCCTAGAAATATCCCCTCCATAACATTTAGCAAGAACATTTTTTCTCAATTGTTTAATAGTACCTCGAGTAATAATTTTATTTCCAATTGCAGCTTGCAAAATAATATCAAATTGATGTCTTGGAATTGTTTTTTTCATTTTTTGTATGATATTATCAGAATAATTTTTAACATTAGATCTATGTATTATAAGAGATAAAGAATCTATTCTTTCATGATTTATTAAAATATCTAGTTTAACCGAATCTGTTTTTTTAAATTTATAAAAATCATACTCTAAAGAAGCATATCCACTGGTAACAGATTTAAGGTTATCAAAAAAATTTAGTACAATTTCAGACATAGGTATTTCATACGTAATAGAAACTTGTCTATTATGATAAACTAAATTAGTTTGAATACCTCTTTTTTTATTACATAATATAATTATGTTACCAACATATTTAATAGGAGATAATATATTGCATTTTGCTATAGGTTCTTGTAATTCTTTGATTATGTTATTTTCTGGAAATTTAGAAGGATTATCTAAGTATAAAATATTATTTTTATTTGTGATTATTTTATAAGTGACCGAAGGTGTAGTAGAAATTATATTTAAATTGTATTCTCGTTCTAATCGAGATTGAATTATTTCCATATGCAATAAACCTAAAAATCCGCATCTAAAACCAAATCCTAGTGCTGAAGAATGTTCTACTTCATAAAATAAAGAAGAATCATTTAAGCTAAGTTTCTTAAGAGCATCTTGAAAAACGTGATATTGATTAGAAGATACAGGAAATATTCCAGCATATATTTGAGGTTTTATTTTTTTAAATCCTGGTAGAGAATTTTTGGCTGGATTTTTTAATGATGTTATTGTATCTCCTACTAATATTGCATTAACGTTTTTAATACCACAGATTATCCATCCTACTTCTCCACATTGTAATTTGGATTTTTTGATTTTTTTGGGTGTAAATATACCTATTGATTCAACAGTATACTCATTTTGAGTACTCATAATTTTTATTCTCAATCCTTTTTTTAAAGTTCCGTTTTTTATACAAACTAAAGATATAACACCGAGATAGTTATCAAACCAAGAATCAATTATCAGTGCTTGTAAAGGTTTATTTATACTTCCTTTAGGATGCGGTATGTCAGATATTATTCTTTCTAATAGGTCATTAATACCAAATCCAGTTTTTCCGGAACATTGAATTGCATTTTTTGCAGAAATACCTATCATATCTTCTATTTCATTTTTTACTTGATTAGGATTAGAAGTAGGTAAATCAATTTTATTTAATACTGGTATTACTTTTAATCCCATATCAATTGCTGTATAGCAATTTGCTAAAGTTTGAGCTTCCACTCCTTGTGATGTATCAATAACTAAAATAGCTCCTTCGCAAGCACTTAAGGATCTAGATACTTCATATGAAAAATTTACATGTCCTGGAGTATCAATAAAATTTAGTTTAAATTTTTTTTTATTTTTAGATTTATAAATTATAGATACGCTTTGAGCTTTAATTGTAATACCGCGCTCTTTTTCCAAATCCATAGTGTCTAATACTTGATCAGACATTTCTCTTTTTGTTAATCCTCCGCATATTTGAATTAATCTATCAGAGATAGTTGATTTTCCATGATCAATATGTGCAATTATAGAAAAGTTTCGTATATAATTTATCATTTATTCTTACACACTTTTATTGGTTTATATTGTTAATAATTATAAATATTACTATTTAAATTAAATTGTATGTATGTATAATATATTTAAATTTTTTATATTTTTAAATAATATTAAAATATTTTTTTTAAATTTTTGTTTTTTATTTACATAAATTTTATCAAAAACAAAAAAAATTAGCTACTGTAGTTTTTATAGTAATATTTTTTAAAATATATATATTTAATATAAATAATCAATAATTTTTATATATTCATTATTTTTGATTTTTTTAAAATTATATAAAATGGAAAAATTATGGTAAATAAAAAAATTATTGTTGCAATGTCAGGAGGAGTAGATTCTTCCGTATCTGCTTTGATTTTAAAAAAAAAAAAATATCAAGTAGAAGGTTTATTTATGAAAAATTGGGAAGAAGATGATACAACTTCTTTTTGCCATTCAAAAAAAGATTTAAAAGATGTTACATCTGTATGTAATTCTATTAATATACCATTACATATTGTAAACTTTTCAATAGAATATTGGGATTTGGTATTTAAAAAATTTTTAAAAGATTTAAAACAAGGAAAAACTCCTAATCCTGATATATTGTGTAATAAGGAAATAAAATTTAAACTTTTTTTAAAATTTGCTATAGAAAATTTAAATGCAGATTTTATTGCAACAGGTCATTATGTTCAAAAAAAAAAATATAAAAATAACTTTTTTTTATGTAGATCAAAAGATACAAAAAAAGATCAAAGTTATTTCTTATATACTTTAAATCAATATCAAATTAGTAAAACTATTTTTCCTATAGGAAATTTACAAAAATTACAGGTTAGAAAAATTGCTAAAAATAATCATATTTCTGTATTTGATAAAAAAGATTCAACAGGAATTTGTTTTATTGAACCTAAAAAATTTAGTTTATTTATAAGAAAATTTATCAATTCTAATCCTGGAGATATTGTTTCAGTTTCGGGAAAGATATTAGGAAAACATATTGGTTTAGAAAATTATACTTTAGGACAAAGAAAAGGATTAAATATCGGAGGAATGAAATATTTAAAAAATTCTCCTTGGTATGTTGTTGATAAAAATATTCATACAAATGAATTAATTGTAGAACAAGATAATAATAATATATATTTATTATCAATTGGTATGTTATTACAATCAGTAAATTGGATTAATGAAAAAACATCTTTAAAAAAATATTTTTATTGTACTGTTAAAACTAGATATTTACAAAAAGATATTCCATGTATAGTATTTCATAAAAAATTATTATATACAAAAGTATTATTTATAGGATTGGTATCTTCAATTACACCGGGTCAATCTGCTGTATTTTACTCAAAAAAAATTTGTTTAGGAGGTGGTATTATTGAAAAAAAATTACCTTTTGTATAATGTTATAAATTTTTCAAAAATATTTTTTTATATGTAAAATTTTTAATTTTATTTATACTTATGTTAAAATAAAACACAATATAATGTTATAAAAATTTTTATTTATTATAAAATATATAAATTACTGTAATAATATCTATTTTTTTTTATTAATTTTTAATTTTAAAAAATTAAAAACAAAATTTATTTAAAATATTTTAATTAAATTTTTATCCAATTAAGGTTAAATAATGCAACAATTTTCCCCATTGACAACAATATCTCCTTTAGATGGTCGTTATAATAGAGAAACTATAAAATTAAGAAAAATATTTAGCGAATACAATCTTATAAAAAATAGAATTAAAATAGAATTAGAATGGTTTAAAAAATTATCTTTTTTATCTTCAATTACTGAATTACCAACTTTTTCTAATTCTGAATATATATTTATTGATAATATATACAAAAATTTTGATTTACATGAAGCTAAAAAAATTAAATGTTTAGAGAAAAAAACAAATCATGATATTAAAGCTGTTGAATATTATTTAAAATCTAAATTTGTAAAAAATAAGTTTTTAAAACCTTATATAGAATTTATACATTTTGGATGTACTTCAGATGATATAAATAATATAGCATATGCGCTAATGTTAAAAAAATCTAGAAATGAGATCATCATACCTTATTGGGAAAAAATTTCTTTAAAGATAAAAAAAATATCGATTAGATATAAATCTATTCCAATGTTGTCTCGAACACATGGACAACCAGCAACTCCTAGCACTATTGGAAAAGAATTTTTAAATTTTTTTTTTCGTTTACAACGACAAATTGAAAAATTAAAAGAAATTAAAATTTTTGCAAAATTAAATGGAACTGTAGGTAATTATAATTCTTTTTATATTGCATATCCTCAAATTAATTGGTATGAAATTAGTAAAGAATTTATAAAAAAATTTGGAATATGTTTTAATCCTATAACTACACAAATAGAACCTCATGATTATATTTCAGAGTATTTTTTTTGCATATCTCTATTTAATACAATTTTAATAGATTTTAATAAAGATATATGGAGTTATATATCTTTAGATTATTTTAAACAAAAATTAAAAAATAAAGAAATTGGTTCTTCTGTAATGCCTCATAAAATAAATCCTATAGATTTTGAAAATTCAGAAGGTAATTTAGGTATTTCTAATGCATTAATGAATTATATATCATTAAAATTACCGGTTTCTAGAATGCAAAGAGATTTGACTGATTCAACTACAATGAGAAATATAGGTGTAGCATTAGGGTATTCAGTAGTTTCGTATGAATCTTGTTTAAAGGGAATAAAAAAACTATATTTAAATAAAAAAGTAGTATTGAAAGATTTAAATAATAAATGGATATTGTTATGTGAAGCAATACAAACTGTTATGAGAAAGTATAAAATATTTAATTCATATGAAAAATTAAAATATTTATCTCATAGTAGTAATTTCAATAAAAAAATTATAAATAGTTTTATTTTAAATTTAGATATACCAATGGAAGAAAAACAAAAATTACAAAATTTGACTCCTATGGAATATATAGGTATATCAGATATTATAGTTCATAAATTTTTTAATTTATAACTTATTTCATATCAAAAATTATAAACAAGAGAAGTATGTACAATGAAAAAAAAATATATCTTATTATTTTTATGTTTCTTAACAGGTTGTTGCGATATGAAACATGAATCAGATGCATATTATTCTAATATAAAAGAACATAATTTGTTTTCTAAAAATTTAGTTTATGTATGGGATGATTATATTGAGACACAATCTAAAAAATATAATATTGATGCAAACTTAATACGTGCAATTATTTATTCTGAATCTCAAGGAAATCCGTTATCTATTGGAAAAAATAATTCTATTGGTTTAATGAAAATACAACCTAAACGTGCAGGAATGTTGGTTTATAGATATTTAGGAAAAAATATAATTCCTTCTTTTACAACGTTATTAAATCCACATAATAATATTAATATTGGTACTACTTATCTTCATTTGATACAAAATAAATATCTATTAGGTATAAAAAATAAAGAAAATTTACGATATGCAACGATAATTTCCTATTATATAGGACCTAATACATTTCTAAAAATTTTTTCTAGTAATAGATCAGAATCAATTAAAAAAATAAATTCATTAACTCCTATTCAATTTTTATTAAATGTTAAGAAAATTAATTTATCTGTTCATTCATTAAAGTATTTGAAAAAAGTGAATACTGTATATCGTTTATTTAAATAAAAATATTTTTATCATTACATGATTATAATAATATATATTTTCAAAAAATTTTAAATTTTTATATTATTAATAATGTATAAAAATAATTATTTATAAAAATAAGGTAAAAATACACAATATGTTAACAGGAAAAAAATTTTTAATAACTGGAATAACTAACAAACAATCTATTGCTTATGGAATAGCAAAATCGATGTATGATAAAAATGCTATTTTAGCGTTCAGTTATAAAAATAAAAAAATAAAAAACAGAATTAAATTATTAGCAAATGATTTTAATTCTAATATAGTTATTCCATGTGATGTTTCGGAAGATATCAATATAAAAAAATTATTTTTTGATTTAAAAAAAAAATGGAAAAAATTTGATGGTTTTATACATTCTATTGCGTATGCTGATAAAAAATCATTAAATGGAAATTTTATAAAAAATTTGAATAAAAATCAATTTTCTATATCTCATGAAATTACTTCATACAGTTTTTCTGCTTTAGCTAAAGAAAGTATTAAAATGTTAAATCCAGGATCTTCTTTAATTACAATATCATTTTTAGGTTCTTCAAAAGTAATACCTAACTATAATGTTATGGGATTAGCTAAAGCTTCTTTAGAATCTAATGTTAGATATATGGCATATGCTTTATCTGATAAAAATATTCGTGTAAATGCTATTTCTGCTCCTGCTATCAAAACAGTTTCTTCCGTATCTATATATAATTTTAAACAATATATAAAACAAAGAAATAAAAATTCTTTATTTAAATCTTCTATTACAACATATGATATTGGTAATGTTGCTTCATTTTTATGTTCAGATTTATCCAAAAGTATTTCTGGTCAAGTAATTTATTCTAATGGAGGTGATAATATTGTATAAATAAATAAAAAAATATTTTATTTTTATTTTTCATAACGAAAAATATAAATTATATAAATATATTAATTTATACTGAAATAAAAAAATTGTATGATTATACTATGAAATATTTTAAATAAAATTAAATTATTTTTTAAAAAAATATTTGTTAATAAAAAAATAATATTTTTTTATATAATACAAATTTTATTTGTATTAATATATAAGTATTTCTAAATTTTTAATTAGGTTGATAAAATATGTTTCAAAATAATCAATTACTTAAAAAGTTAAAAAAAAATTTTCAGAAAAATAAAAAAACAGTTCAAGGTATTGTAAAAAAAACAAATTATGGTTTTGGTTTTTTAAAAAAAAAAAAAATATATAGAAAATTATTTATTCCTTCCATTTATATGAATCGAGTTATTAATGGAGATTTAATATTAGCTGAATTAAAAATCGAAAAAGGTAGAGAAATTGCAATTCCCATTAAATTAATTAAATCATTTTTAAAAAAATTTATTGGTACTATAAAAAAAATAGGAAATAAAAAATATGTTATTCCAGTATATCCTTATATTCAAGAAATGATAATTTGTAATTTTGATTCTGAAATATTTAATAGAGTTAATACTGGGGATTGGATTGAATCTGAATTAGTTGGACATAAGTTGTCGGGAAGTAATTTTTTTTATGCGAAAATATTAAAATTTATATCAAAAAAAACAAACAATAATATACCTTGGATAGTTACTTTATATAGATATCAAATTGAATGCCAAGAACCTAAAATTAATATTAGTAAATATATTACTGATCAAGAAGAAAAAGATAGAAAAGATTTAACTAATTTAAATTTTATTACTATTGACAACAGCAATACAAAGGATATTGATGATGCAATATTTATAAAAAAAAATATATTAAAAGAATTTATAATATATATTGCGATATCTGATCCTACTGCATATATTAAACAAAATAGTGAATTGGATATTTTAGCTTATAAAAAATCTTTTACAAATTATTTACCTGGTTTAGATATACCTATGATTCCAAGAGAATTATCTGAAAAAATATATTCTATTCATCCTAATAAAAATAAATCTACATTAGTTTGTAAAGTAAAAATTGACAAAAATGGTTTTTTAATAAAAAAAAGTATTAATTTTTTTTTAGCAACTATTCAATCAAAATATAAATTATCATATGAAAAAGTTTCTAATTGGATAGAAAATAATAATAGTAATTGGAATCCTAAAAATATAGAAACAGAACGTCAATTAAATTTATTATTTGAATTTTTTAAAAAAAGATTTTTATGGAGAAAATATCATTCATTAATTTTTCAAGATAGATACGAATATAAATTTATATTTGATAAAGAAAAAAATATAATTGGTATTGACAAAGAAATAAGAAGAATAGCTCATCGTATGGTGGAAGAAGCTATGATTGTAGCAAATATTGCATCAGCAATATTTTTATCAAAAAATATTAAAAAAGGTATATATAATGTACATAGTGGATTTAATTCTTATTCTTTTAAAAAAATTTCACGTTTTTTAGAAAATTATGGTGTTAAATTAAGTATTAAAAATATCGGTTCTATAGATAATTTTTCTGAAGCTAGAAGATTTTTAAATATATATTCAGATAGTTATATTCATTTTCGTATGAAAAAATTGCAATCTTTTGGAAATATTAGTTTGATACCAGAACCACATTTTGCTTTAGGAGTACAATTATATTCAACTTGGACTTCTCCTATTAGAAAATATACTGATATGATTAACCATAGATTAATAAAATTAATAATAAAAAAAAAATCTCATTTATGTAATGATGTTTTAAAAAAAATTACTATTTCACATATTTTAGAAGTAAAAAATAAAAATAGATTAATTGAAAAAGAATTAAAAAAATGGTTATATTTTATTTTTATAAAAAATAATAATTTTGTGAATAAAATATTTTTAGGAGAAATTACTGATATATATAAGAATGGAATTCAAGTACAATTAAAAAAAATAGGATGTTATGTATTAGTACCTTTTTATTTAATACATTATAATAAAGAAGAAATTTATTTTAATCAAATTTTAGGAATAGTTTTAATAAATGGAAAAGTTAAATATCGTGTTTCAGATATTGTAAAAATTTTTATTCGTGATATTAATGAAAACACTAAAATAGTAGTAGCAGAAATTTTAAATTAATAAAATGTATTTTATTTTTTTAATATAAAAAATCAAATTAATATTTAAATTTTAATTAATTTGTTTTATATATTTAATATTTTTTAATAATAGAATTATTTTTGTTTTTATATTTCATATAATATAAAATATTTAGTTATGTTATAATTAAATAATATTTTATGAAGATTTTTAATAAGTATTTTTATTTTAAGAATATTTATTAAAAAAAATAATTAATTTTTATTATTTATATTCAATAATAGGGATTATACAGCATTAATTTTAATTTTTATTTTTTATAAAAATTTTTAAAATTAAAATTATATGTTTATAAAAATTAAATAATTTGTTAAGAAACATTTTTTTTGAATTCATTTATTTAATTAATTTTGTTGGAGAAAAGATGCATTTAATTTTATCTGATATTTCTATTTATGTAAAATTTTTTATTCATTTATTCGCTGTAATCAATCCAATTGGAATGATACCTATTTTTACTAGTATGACTAGTCAATACACCGAACAAGAAAGAAAAAAAATTAATCGAATAGCTAATTTTGGTGCTTTTATTATATTATCTATCTCTATTTTTTCAGGAGAAAAAATATTAAAATTATTTGATATATCTATGAATTCATTTCGAATAGCAGGAGGTATTTTAGTTTCTATTATTGCTATGTCTATGATTAATGGTACATTAATTAAAAAAAATAATATTAAAAATAGTAAAAAAAATATTAAAAGTAATATAGGAATAATACCTTTAGCTACTCCTTTACTTGCAGGACCAGGAGCTATTAGTTCTGTTATTATGTGGAGTGCTCAACATTCTAATTATATAAATATTTTAATTGGAATTGTAATTATTGCGATTTTTACTTTTTTTTGTTGGATGATATTCAAAACATCTCCATGGGTTGTTAAAATTTTAAAAACGACTGGAATTAACATTGTTACAAGAATAATGGGTTTATTATTAATGTCATTAGGAATAGAATTAATTATCACAGGTATAAAATCTAGTTTATTAATAAAAAAAGTTTTAGCAAAATAACTTAATTATTAATATATATTTTATATATAAAAATATAATAAAATAAAAATAATTTAATATAGTAATAATTTTTTATAATATAAAAAAATGAAAAAATTTTCTCAAGCTATTATTATTAAAAAATTAGGAATAAGAAATTGGAAATATGTTTATGAATTAATGAATAAATTTACCAAAGAAAGAAAAAAAAATACATTAGATGAAATTTGGATGGTAGAACATTATCCAGTATTTACGTTGGGACAAACAAAAAATTTTAATAATAGTTTGAGTATTGATTATATAAATAATATACCTGTTTTTCCAAGTAATCGAGGTGGAAAAATTACATATCATGGTCCAGGTCAGCAGTTAATATATTTTTTAATTAATTTACGAAATCAAAAAATTAATTTCAAAGAATTTTTATTTTTCATACAAGAATTCATTATAAATATTTTAAAAAAATTTTTTATTGATGCTTATATAGATTATATTCATCCAGGTATTTATTATAATTTAAAAAAAATTGCTTCTGTTGGCTTGAGAATTGAAAAAGGATGTTCATTACATGGTTTTAGCTTAAATGTAAATATGAGTTTATATCCTTTTAAGTATATTTTTCCTTGTGGGAATAAAAAAATTCAAATGACTCAAATGATAGATATAAATAAAAATATAACGTTTCAACAAGTACAGATAGAAATAATTAAACAATTTCACAATATGTGTAACATATATAAAGTATTAAGTGTTTAAAAATATATATTTTTTAATATTTTATATTTTAATTTATAAAGGATACAATATTTTAATATGAACAAAAATAATTTTATTCCTATTCAATTTCGAAAATGTGAAATTAATAAAAATTTTAAAAAACCGAGTTGGATAAAAATAAAATTACCTTCTAGTTTTTCTAAAATTATTCAAATGAAAAATATGTTAAGAAAATTAAATTTAAATTCTGTATGTGAAGAAGCACAATGTCCTAATTTATCAGAGTGTTTTAACAATGGTACAGTTACTTTTATGATTTTAGGATCTATATGTACAAGAAAATGTCCTTTTTGTGCAGTTTCTAAAGGACGTCCAAATCATCCAGATGTTAAAGAACCTAAAAAATTAAAGAAAGTAATTTCAAAAATTAATATTCAACATGTTGTATTAACTTCAGTAAATAGAGATGATTTAAAAGATGGTGGTTCCGGTCATTTCTTAAAGTCTATTCAAGAAATTCGAAAAATAAAAAAACAAATTACTATTGAAATATTAGTTCCAGATTTTAGGTCTTGTTTAAATTTAGCCGTAAAAACGATATCTCAGAGTTCTCCTGATATTTTCAATCATAATTTAGAAAATGTTCCAAGATTATATAAAAAAATTAGACCTGGAGCAAATTATTTAAATTCTTTAAAGTTATTAGAATTATTTAAATTTTATAATCCGAATGTACCAACTAAATCAGGAATTATGTTAGGGTTAGGAGAAAAATTATCAGAAATAGTAAAAGTTATGAAAGATTTATATAATGTAGGAGTTTCCATGATTACTATTGGTCAATATTTACAACCTACATCATCACATCTTCCAGTAAAAAGATATATAACTCCTTTAGAATTTAAAAATATAAAAGAAGAAGCTATTTCAATAGGTTTTAATAATGTATTTTCTGGTCCTTTAGTTCGATCTTCTTATCATGCGAAAGATCAATATAAATTTTTTTAATATATTTTTTATTATTTAAATAATTTATATTTTTTAAATATATAAATTAATTTTTATTTACAACCCTTCAATAAAATAATATTTTTATTTAAAATCAAGAAAGAAAGGTTGTTAATAACAAATATTATTTAATAAAAAAATTGTATATTTATACTATTATTTTAATAATTTTTTAATTATTTAATTGTTTTATTTTTATTTTTTAAATTATTTTTTTTAATTCGATTATATTTTATTAATAAATATATATATTTAAAAGAAAATATTAAAAAACTAATGGTAAATCCTAATATAATTGAAATTGAAATTAATATATAAATAGGACATTTAATTTCATGGATAATATAATTAACAGTAATAATACTTGAATTATTATTTTTAATAATATTAAAAATAATAAATAAAAATAATGATATTATAAATACAAAAATATATTTCATAACAAACCTTAAATATGATTTTATGTTTAATTAAGTAAAAAATTATAAATAGTGTAAAAATATTTTTATTTCTACTATAAAACAATACATTTTTAAAAATTTTAAAATTTATATTTTTTTAATATCTATATTTCATATTAATAATAAAAATACTTATTGTAAATATAATATAATAAAAAAAATAAAATTTATATTCTTGCAGAAATTATTTAATTATTTATTTTAATTTTTTTACAAAAATAAAAAAAATAATAATTGCAAAAATTTATTTTTTTACAATTATTATTAGTAATAAAGTATAGATTTATATATCTATATTATTAAAATATAGACAAATTGCATAACAATCGTCTGGATCTTGCATACCGTTAATATATAGTAAAGGAAATATTGCTTTTATTTTATTATATAAATCGAAAAATTTCTTTTCTATTATTAATTCAGGTAAATATGAATTTAACGAATTTAAGAACATTTTACTGGTATATTGATTAAAAGATTTAGATAAATTTTTCCATATATGAATTTTTGTTGTTTTGATATCAAGACTATAATTTTTAAGATGAGACAATTCAGCTGCTTTTTTAATAGCAGAATCAAAATCTCCTATTTCATCTACTAATCCAATTTTTTTTGCTAAAATACCACCCCATATACGACCTTCACCTATTTTATTTACTTCTTCTGTTGTTTTGTGTCTTGATAATGCTACTATTTTAAGAAATTGATTATAATGATGAATTAAATTTATTTGGTGTAATTTTTTGATATTTGGGCTTAAATGATGAGTATAATTTTTATTATATAAAGAAGATGTTTGAACACTATTGTTAAAAATACCAATTTTTTTTAGAGATGTTTCAATATTTGTAATAATACTAAAAATTCCAATTGAACCTGTTAAAGTAGTAGGATGTGCAATTAAATAATCACCCGCTGTTGAAATCCAATATCCTCCTGAAGCAGTTATACTTCCCATAGAAATTATTAGCGGTTTACCTGATTTTTTAAAACTTATTAAGCTTTTACGAATTAATTCAGAGAAATATACTCCTCCTCCAGGACTATTTATTCTTAATATTAATGCTTTAACATTATCATCTTTTTTTGCTTTATATATTTCTTTTATTAAAGAAAATGTATCTATATTATTTTTATTATTTTTTGTAGAGCTTGTAATTGCTCCTTGTGCTGATATCACAGCTATTTTGTTTGTTTTATTTTTATGATTTTTTTTTAATAAATAATCGTAAATACTAATTGAATTATAATCAATTTCTTTTTTATTAAAACCGAATAATCTTATTAATTTTATTTCTATATCTAACGGAGAGAGTATTTCATCTACTAACTTATGTTTTTTAGCATAAATAGTCATATTACAATTTAATTCTTTAAATTCTTTAATATATTGTTTTTCTGTTGGAAATATGGTTCGATATGAAGTGTTTCTATTTTTTGCTATAGTTAGAACGTATGATTTCCATAAATAATTCATCCAATTTTGTTTTATTTTTTTTATGTGATCAGATATATGATTTCTAATCATAGGTTCGACTGCGGATTTATATTTTCCAATTCTAAATATATCGCTATGAATATATAAATTATTTAATAATTTTTTGTAATAAAATTCTGAATAATGAAATCCTGTTAAGTTTACACTTCCGTTATTACATAAAAAAATTTTATTTGCAAAACTATTTAAATAATATTGAGATTGTGTAAAATTTTTACCTATCCCATATATTTTTTTTCCAGTTTTTTTAAATTCACATAATGCTTTTCCAATATAATCAATATTATTACGAGAACCACCTTCAAAATTTTTTAGATCTAATACAATTCCAGTAATGTTTTTATCATTTGCAGCTTGTCTAATTTTTGATACAATAGTATAAAATGAATTATTTTCTTTTATTATTTGTTTTTTTGAAATAAAATTATTTGAAATACCTTCTGATTGATATTTAGAAAAATCATCTGATAAAAAACCTTCTAAATCGATTTTTAAAGCTCTAGGAACATTATTTATTTTTTTATTAAAGTGAATAATTTTAAAAAAAGGTAATAATAAAATTATTAATGCTATAATTAATATTAAATTCAGTGTTAATTCTCTGATAAAAGTTAATGAATTAAAAAATGTTTTTAAAACATATTTAATAGATCTCCATAATATTTGCATATGATATCTCTTTTTTTTTTAAATTAAAAATAAAAAAATAAGAATAAGAATTATTTTTTTTTAATTATAAAAAATTTTTTATTATTTATAAATTTAAAATATTTTTAAATATATATTAAATTTTTATAAAACATTTTATTTTTTTTTATCTTTATATTAATTTTTTAATTTGAATATCTATTCTATATAGAATATAAATATATATACGTATTGAAAATGTAATATTTATATATAAAAATTAATTTTTATTTATTATATATTTTTATAAAATTAAGTTTATTGATTATTTAAATAATACTTATAGGAAAAATTTTTCTCGGAATTCCTTTATTATCTATTGCAACATATATTAAAGTAGCTTTAGTTGATTGATAAAATTTTCCAAAGTAATCTGAATTAATTTTTTTTATCCAAATTTCAATATCAATTGTTATAGAGGTATTTCCAATTTTTTTTATCTGAGAGTAACAACTAATTAAATCACCCGAATTAATTGGTTTATAAAAAATTAATTTTTTTATTTTTAGAGTAGATACTTTACCTCCTGATATTTCTTTTGCTAAAATTCCTCCAGATAAATCTATTTGAGACATTATCCAACCACCAAAAATATTTCCGTTAGAATTTATTTTTGATGGCATTGCAATAGTTTGTAATGTAAGAATTCCATTAGGAATATTTTTATATTTTTTTATATTCATTTTAATATTCATTTTTTATTTTTTTACTAATTTTTTATATCTTATATAAAAAGATGTAGAAACATTATTTTTGACATTTTATCATGTATTTTCGAAATAAATATATAATTAAAATAGAAGAAATTAAATTAATAAACATGCTTGATACTGTAACAATAGAGCATATAGATAAAAATGCATACGAATGTAATAATATTAATATTAATAATTTAAAGAATAATACGATTAAAATAAGAATAGAAATTATTTTAAAGTTTTTTAATACAACTTGAGTACTATATAAAAAAGAATCAAAAAAATTTTTTCTTTTTGATAGGAATATTATAAGAGTTAATAAACATAATATAAAAAAAAATATTCCTAAGAAAAAAAATATAAAACAAATAATCTGAATACTTACATTGATAATTAAATTTAAAATAAAGAGTTTTGGAAAATTATAAATAATTTTTTTTATATAAAATAAAATGTTTTTTTTTTTTTTTTCATGAAAATATCTAATTATTAAAATTATACTTCCTATTAATAATGTATTTCCTATTAAATAAATTAATGTTTTTAACAATAACATAATAATAAAAGTTTTTTATATTGATTTTTAAAATTCTGTTGATATATTTTTTTATATTTATATTGTTAGAATCAAATATATTATTTTTATGTAATATAGTAAATATTGTACATTTTAAAAAATAATAAAATAAATATATTTAAATACAATTAATAAATATAATAAATATATTTAAATACAATTAATAAATATAATAAAAATATTTTTTTAGTATAATTAATTATATTTTTAATATTTTATTTTTAAAAAAAAGTATGTTGTATTTTAACTATTATTAAATTAATTTTTTTTTAAAATAGTAGATTTCTTTAATTTTTTAACTAATTTTCCAATAGAATTGTACATTACAATATTTTTTTTATAATATTTTTCAATTTTTTCAATAATTACTGAACCACATATTACACCTGATATACCTATTTTTAATAAATTTTTAATATACATGGTATCAGAAATTCCAAAACCTTGTAATAAAGGTGTATTACTTTTTTGTTTTAGCATACTAATTATTTTTTTATCAGGCAAAATAGCTTCATTTTTTGTTCCTGTTACTCCTGATCGAGACAATAAATATATATATCCTGTTCCATATAAAGATATTTTTTCAATAATATTTTTATCAGCATTAGGAGGGCATATAAATATAGAATTAATATTAAAAATATTAGCATATTTTAAAAATATTTTGTATTCTTGTAATGGAACGTCAGGTATTAAAACAGAATCAATACCAGTGAATGAACATTCAGAATAAAAATTTTTTATTCCTTTATTAAAAATAATATTTGCATATACTAATATTCCAATAGGTATATTTGGATATTTTATTCGTATTTTTTGTATAAATTTAAAACATTTTTGAACATTTATTCCTGATGAAAAAGATCGTAAATTAGATTTTTGAATAGTGATTCCATCTGCTATAGGATCAGAAAAAGGAATTCCTAATTCTAATGCATCTGCTCCATTTTTAATTAGTATATCAATAATTGATAATGAATCTTCAAAATTAGGATCTCCTATTATGATAAAAGGAGTAAAACATGCTTCATTTTTTTTTTTTAAATGATTAAATAAATTTTTATATCGATTCATTTTAATTTTCTCTTATTTTTTAAGAAATTTTCAACAGTAATTAAATCTTTATCTCCTCTTCCAGATAAGTTAACAATAATAATTTGTTTTTTTTTAGTATTTTTATTCATAATTTTAATAGCATAAGCAATTGCATGAGATGATTCTAATGCTGGTATAATTCCTTCTTTTTTACATAATGTAACAAATGCATTTATTGCTTCATCATCTGTAATAGATACATATTTTACTCTATTATTTTTTTTTAAAAATACATGTTCAGGACCAATTGATGGAAAATCTAAACCAGAAGAAATAGACCAAGATTCTTGTATTTGTCCTTCTTGGTTTTGCATAATGGCAGATTTCATTCCGAAATAAATTCCTATTTTTTCATTTTGTAAAGGGGCTCCGTGTTTTCCTGTATCTATTCCTTTACCAGCTGGTTCTACTCCTATTAAATTCACTTGTTCATTTTTAATAAAATTTGAAAAAATACCAATAGCATTAGATCCTCCTCCTACGCATGCAATTATTAAGTTAGGAAATATTCCTTCTTGATCTAAAATTTGTTGTTTAGTTTCTTTGCCTATTATTTTTTGATATTCTTTAACGATAGTAGGATATGGGTGAGGTCCAGCTACTGTTCCTATCATGTAATGTGATTTTTCATAACTTCCTGACCAATCTCGTAATGCTTCATTGCATGCGTCTTTTAATGTTTGTGTGCCTGTTGAAACTGGTATTATTTTTGCTCCCATGAGTTTCATTCTTAATACATTTAAATTTTGTCTTTGAATATCTTTTTTACCCATATAAATACGACATTTTAAATTTAATAAAGAACAAATCATAGCAGTAGCTACTCCATGTTGACCAGCTCCTGTTTCTGCGATTATTTCTTTTTTTTTCATTCTAACTGCTAATAATGCTTGCCCTATTACTTGATTTGTTTTATGTGCTCCTCCATGTAATAAATCTTCTCGTTTTAAATATATTTTTGTATTAGTACCTTTGGTAATATTTTTACATAAGGTTAGAGGTGTTGGTCTTCCTGCGTAATTTTTTAATAAGTATTTTATTTTCATTAAAAAATTTTTATCTTTTTGAGAAGAAACAAATGCATCTTCTAATTGGTATAATGCAGGAATTAATATTTGAGGAACATACATTCCTCCAAAATTTCCGAAATAGGAATTTAATAAAGTCATTTTTATTTATTCTAATATTAAGTGTGTTTATTGTTTTTAATATTTAATTAATACCAATTAATTCAAATATTTTTTTTATTTTTTTTTCCGATTTACATCCTGGATAAATTTCAACTCCTGAATTTAAATCTAAACCCATAAAACCCATATTGCTAGCTTGTATACAATTTTTTATATTAATTCCTCCTGCTAATAATATATTTTTATTTTGGTTTTTTTTTATTAATGACCAATTAAATGTATTTCCGCTACCACCTTTATGGTTATCGAATATATATTTTTGTATATTATTAAAGTTTATTATTGGAATTTCATTAATAATTCCTATAGCTTTCCAAATTTGAATATCAGAATTTATTTTTTTTTTTAATTTATTAATATATTTTTGATTTTCTGTTCCATGTAATTGAATTGCATATACAGGAATTATTTTCGTGATATTAACAATAATTGAAATTAATTCATTTTGAAATACTGCTACATATTTCATATGTACATTTTGCACAATATTTAATGCAGTAGAAATATTAATATTTCTTTTTGAATTTTTTATAAAAATTAATCCGCAATATATTGCTCCTACTTTTTTAGCTATAACAGCATAGTTTTTTTTTTTATTCCACATATTTTATTTTTTCCAAAAATTAAAGAATTTATGGAAGATTCAATATCTTTTTTTTTCATTATTGCTGTACCAATTAGAAAACCATTAACATATTTTTTTAATCTTTGAATAATATTATAATTAATAATACCGGATTCACTAATAATAATTTTTTTTTTTGGTATTAAAGGAGCTATTTTTTCTGTTTTACTAATATCAATACTGAAATCATTTAGATTTCTATTATTAATTCCAATAATTTCTGAAGGTAAATATAAAGCTCTTTTTAATTCTATTTCATTATTTACTTCAGTAATAATATTCATTTTCATATTTTTTGCTGTATTATATAAAAAAGTATATTGCATATCATTCAGAATAGATAATATTAGTAAAATTGCATCTGATTGATAATATCTTGCTAAATAAACTTGATATATATCTATAAAAAAATCTTTACATAAAACAGGTTGTGTGATTATTGATTTGACTTGAGGTATATATTCAAAATTTCCTTGAAAAAAATTTTCGTCAGTTAGTACAGAAACCGCTGAAGCATATTTCTTATATATTTTAGATATCTTGTTTATATCGAAATCTTTTCTAATAATACCTTCTGAAGGAGATGATTTTTTTAATTCTAAAATTAAAGAAGTTTTTTTATTTTTTATACTTTTTTTGAATTTTCTAGTAGAAGTATTAATTTTATTTTTTATTTGACTTAAAGGTTGTACTTTTTTTCTTTTATTAATCCAATTTAATTTATTTTGAATAATTTTTTGTAGTGTTATCTTTTGCATGATTTTCCTAATTTAGAAAGTAAAAGTATTTTTTTATATGCTGTTCCATTTCGAATTATTTCTAATGCTTCTTGAGCATTATATTTTAAGTTTTCTTTTCCAAATAATTTTAATAACATAGCAACATTAGCGGCTATAGTATATTCATGAATTTTTTGTCCTTTTCCTTGTAATGTTTTTATAGCAATATCATAATTATTTTGATTTTTTTTATTATCTTTTTTTAAGAATTTTTTAAAACCAAAATCAGAAGGATAAATTTCATAAGATGAAATTAATTTTTCTTTTAATTCTGCAACATAAGTTTTTTCAAATAAGGTAATTTCATCGGTATTTGCGCTGTGAACAACTATAGCATGCTTATAATTTAATTTTTTTAACATTTTAGCTACTGGTAATAACCATTTAATATGGTATACACCTATTAAAATAAATTTAGGTTTAGCAGGATTTAACATAGGACCTATAATATTAAAAATTGTTCTAGTATTTAATTTTTTTCTAATATGCGATACAGATTGAAAAATAGGATAATATATTGGAGCCAATAAAAAACAAATATTCAATTTATCTAATGATAATAGAGATTCTTGTGGAGTAATATTAAGATTGATTTTTAATTTTTTTAAAATATTTGCAGATCCTATTTTGCTTGTAATTGCTGTATTACAATGTTTAGCAATTTTTATTCCGTAACTTGCAGCAACAAATGCACTCAATGTTGATATATTAATACTATTAGATTTATCTCCTCCAGTTCCTACAATGTCAGCAAATTTATATTTAGGAGAAGGAAATAATTTTGCATTTTTTGAAAATAGTTTAATAAGACTTAAAATTTCTTTTTGTCCTTCTCCTCTAATTTTCATTGCAATTAATATAGAAGATAATTCACAGTTGTTAATAGGATTAGAAAAAATTGAATTAAATAAATTATAACTGTCTAATAAATTTAATTTTTTAGATGAATATATTTTTTGTATTATTTTTTTCATTTTTTATTAAAATTATTTAAAAATAATTTTTTTATAAAATTAAAAATATTAATTCATTTTTGATTAATATTTTAATAATTTATCAAAATTATTTGAATTAGATATTTATACCCTATACGAATTTTTAATTTAGTTCAAATGTTACATATTTAAATATATATTTTAAAAAATTTTAATTAAAATTAATTTTGTTAAAATTTTATTATTTTTGTATTTTTATAGTAATAATTAATATTACATAATTTTTTATGTTTAAAAAAAAATACTGTATATATATTTTGTATAAATAATTTTATCAAACATGTATTCAATACATTTAAAATAAAGTGATGTAAATATGAATATTGAAAGAGTGCAAAAATTTTTATCTAGTCAAGGTTTTGGTTCACGTAGAAAAATAGAGAAAATGATTTTGTCAGAAAAAATATATATAAATAATAAAAAAATATTTTTAGGAGATAAAATTGATACAAATAAAAAAAATATTATTAAATTAAATAATGTTTTAATAAATTGTACATTAAATAGAAATTTTATTACACGTGTTTTATTATATAATAAACCTCAAAAAGAAATTTCTACATCTATAGAATCAGATATGAGAAAAACAATTTTTAGCAATTTACCTAAAATGTATAATTCAAGATGGATTTCTGTTGGTCGTTTAGATTTTAATACAGAAGGCATTATTTTTTTTACGAATAATGGAGAATTGGCTAATCGTTTAATGCATCCAAAATATAAAATTAGTAGAAAATATTTGGTAAAAGTATATGGAAATATTAATATCAATAAGATAAATAAATTAAAAAAAGGAGTTTTATTAAATAATAAAATTGCATTATTTCAAAAAATTGAATATTTTTATGAAAATAAAAATTTTAATAAATGGTTTATAGTCACTTTATCTGAAGGTAGAAATAGAGAAGTAAAACGTTTATGGAACTCTGTAGGAATTTCTGTCAGTAAATTAATTCGTTTACAATATGCAGGTTTTTCAATTCCTAATAAATTACTTCCTGGTTGTTGGATAGAATTAAATAAAAACGAAGTAGTAAAATTATTAAAAAAAGTAAATTTATAATTTTTAATATTTTTTTAAAATTAAAATAGATAAAAAAATTAAAAATTTTAATTTTAAAATATATATAATGAAATTTTTATTGATTATTTATATAATAATATAAACAAATAATTATTTATATAATGTTTAATTTTTATCATAAATTTTTATTTTTTTTTTTACGATATTTTGAGGAAAATAATTATGAATATTATAGAAAAATATAGTTTATTTGTAATAGAGTTTATAACTTTATTAGTATTTTTGATGATTTTTACAAATTTTATTGTAAAAATAAAAAAAAAAATAAATTTAAATTCAGGTTATTTAAAAATATTTTCTGTAAACAAACATTATTTTAATACAAAAAATAAAATGATGTTATTTAGTATAAATAATAGAGAAACTGATATTTGTAAATATGACAATAATTGCAATTTCTTAATAAAATTAAAAAAAATTTTTGAATATTTTGTTTTAAAAAAAATTCCAGAATTACAGTTTAAAAAACCAGTTTTATATGTTTTAGATTTTAACGGTGGAATAAATGCAAATGAAGTACGATCTTTACGTCAAGAAATTACATCTGTTCTTTCTGTTGCCACCAAAAAAGATAAAGTATTAGTGTGTTTAGAAAGTGGAGGTGGTACTGTATCTGGATATGGATTAGCAGCCTCTCAATTGCAAAGAATTCGTGATGCAGGTATTAGTCTAATTGTATCTGTAGATAAAATAGCAGCAAGCGGAGGGTATTTAATGGCTTGTGTAGCAAATAAGATTATTGCCGCTCCTTTTGCAATTATAGGTTCTATAGGAGTAGTTGCACAAATTCCTAATTTTAATAAGTTATTAAAAAAAAATAACATTGATATAGAATTGCATACTGCTGGATCTAATAAAAGAAATTTAACATTATTTGGAAAAAATACAGAAGATGATAGAGAAAAATTTTGTATAGAATTAAAAGTAACTCATAGTTTATTTAAAAATTTTGTATCTATTATGCGACCTAATATGAATATTAAAGATGTTAGTAATGGAGAATATTGGTTTGGTACATTAGCTTTAGAAAAAAAATTAATTGATTCAATTGATACTAGTGATAATTTTATTATTTCTAGAATTAATAAATATAATATTGTTAAAGTTCAATATATTTTTTCTGAAAATTTAGTAGATAAGTTTACTTTTTCAATTACAAAAATATTAAATTCATTATTTTTTTCAAAAATACATCAATAATATTTTAAAAAATTAACATTTATAATTAAAAATAATTTTTTTTTTAATAAAAAATTTTTAACAAAAATATAAATAATTTTTTTACTAATTATTATATGTATTTTACGTAATATATTTAAAATTATTTTGTATAAAAGTTAATTTAATTTAAATTGAATTATAGATATTTTATATGTGATAATTTATTTCGTGTTATATTTTAAATATTTTTAATTATTTAATTAAATTAGTTAATAAATTATTTTTTATAAATTTTAATTAACAATAATTTTATAAATATAAAAAAAATATATTTTTTATTATATAATTTTTATATATTTAAGTAACACATTAATAGATAAAAATATAAATATCTATTTTTTTATTTTCATTTGTATGGTTTTCAGTTTTGGTGCTGAAAATTTAATTATTAATGTATTTTAAATAATGTTATTTAAAATCAACAATTTTTAATTATTGATTTAATTATTTTGTTTATTAAAAATGTATGTAAATGTATCATGAAAATATTTTATTATTTTTGCATTTCCTATAAGTATATTAGAATAATTTTCTCGATTAGAAATAATTAACTCTGGGATATCACTAATTGATATTCCTGATTCTTGTAGATGAAGTTTTCCAGATATAAAATCAATTTTTTTGATATCAATATGTATTAAACCTTGTAATCTTCCTGCTGATATATATGCTAAATTTAATAAAAAAGAACTAATACATCTAAATCGTATTCCATCAGAATATAATTTACTAATTAATTGAGAATATAAATTGTTTTCATTTATTTTTTTTAAATTAAAAAAGTTGTTATTTACTGAAACTATAGAATGTGAGATAGGTAGAGAATTATCACATCTGATTCGATATCCATTTAGTTTAGACCCTTGTCCTTTTACAGCTGTAAACAATTCATTTTGTAATGGATCATAAATTACAGATATTTCATTTTGTTTATTATTTATTACAGAAATAGATATACAAAAAAAAGGTATTTTATTATTAAAATTATTTTTTCCATTTAATGAATTAATTATCCAATAAATTGTATTATTTTTAAAATTAAAAAATTTTTTTTTGTTAGTAATAATTATATGATTAGAATATGATTTACAAATCATATCCATCATCATAGATTCAGATTTATTAATAATTTTATTAATAATATCACATAAGTGTATTTTTTGGTTATAGATCGTAGGTTGAGAATCATAAGCTTGAACAATAAAAGCACCTACTTTCCGAACAATTCGAATAGCAATATTTAACATAGGATGCATTTTATAATTCCTTTTTTAATTTTTATATTTTTCATGTAAAAAATTAATAATAATTTTAAATTATATTTAAAATTTACTATTTTATTTTTTTATCATATCTAAATAAAATTTCATTGGTGAAAATTTATGCAAAATACTATTACTAATAACGATAATTTTTTAAAAAATAAAATTAATTTATTTGAATTTGATTATGTAAAAATGAAAGATTTTTTTTCTTCTATTGGAGAACAATCATTTAGAGCTGATCAAATAATGAAATGGATTTATCATCGTTATTGTATTAAATTTGAAAATATGACTAATTTTAAAAAAAGTTTACAGAAAAAATTAAGTTTAATAGCATGTATTATACCACCGAAATTTATAAAAGAACAGAAATCTTTAGATGGAACTATAAAATGGAGTGTGTCTATAGGTAATCAGTTAGTAGAGACAATATATATACCTGAAAAAAATAGATCAACATTGTGTATTTCATCTCAAATTGGTTGTGCATTAAATTGTAAGTTTTGTTTTACAGGAAAGCAAGGATTCAATAGAAATTTATTTGTATCTGAAATTATCGGACAAGTGTGGAAAGCTTGTTATTTTATTATAAAGAATCCTATACTTTGTTTAAAACCCATTACTAACATAGTTTTGATGGGTATGGGTGAACCATTATTGAATTTTAAAAATGTTGTTTCTGCTATAAAAATAATGATACATCCTATGGGATTTGGTTTTTCTAAAAATAAAATTACTTTATCTACTTCAGGAATACCGATTGCAATTGATAAATTGATTCAAGAAGTAGATATAAATTTAGCAATTTCTTTACATGCTTCTAATAATAAAGTTAGAAGTAAAATAATGCCAATAAATAAAAAATATAATATACAAGAAATATTATCATCTTCTAGTAAATATTTGAAAAAATCTCATACAAATAAAAATGGTATTACTATAGAATATGTTATGTTAAATAACGTAAACGATTCTATAAAAAATGCACAAGAATTAGTTCAAATTTTATCGAGTAGTAAAAATAAAATCAATTTAATTCCATGGAATTATTTTTATGGATCAGAATATTCTTCTAGCTCTCCAGAAAAAATTAAAAAATTTGCTGATTATTTGTCTTCAAAAAATTTTATAGTAACAATACGAAAAAATAGAGGAAAAGATATAGGAGCTGCTTGTGGACAATTAAAAGGATTAATTAATAATAGAAAAAAAATAAAATAAATTTTTGTATAAAAAATTGTAAAATTTTATTTATTAAATTGTGTAATAAATTTTTTTTATATAAAATATTTGTATACATACATTTATAAAAAAAGAAATTAATATGAATAAATTTTTTCGATCTATTAGAGGTGTCCATGACTATATTCCTAATGAAGTTATAATTTTAAAAAAAATAGAAAAAATACTTATTAAAGTAATAGAACAGCATTGTTTTCAAGAAATTAGAATTCCTATTCTAGAATTTTCTTCATTATTTACTTCTACTATTGGACAAGGGACAGATATTGTAGAAAAAGAAATGTATTCTTTTATAGATAAAAGTAAAAATTTTTTAACTTTAAGACCAGAAGGTACAGTAGGATGCGTACGATCAGTTATACAAAATAAATTAATAAAAAAATATTTAGATACCAGATTATGGTATTTAGGACCTATGTTTCGTTATGAAAGACCCCAAAAAGGAAGATATAGACAATTTTATCAATTAGGTTTAGAAGTTTTTGGATTATCTAGAGAAGATATTGAATTAGAATTATTAATGATTACTTACAAATGGTGGAAAAAATTAGGAATTATTGATTTTGTTCAATTAGAAATTAATTCCATTGGATCAGTAAAAAATAGAATTCAATATCAGAAAAAATTGGTAAATTTTTTAAAGAAATATGAAAAATATTTAGATCCGAATTCTAAAAAGAAGCTTGATTTGAATCCATTAGGTTTATTGGATAGTAAAAATTATTTTATAAAGAAAATATTAATTAGAGCACCTAAAATAATTGATTTTTTAGATTCAAAATATATTCTTCAATTTAAAAAATTATGCAGATTATTAAAAATTTTTAATATTCCATTTATTATTAATAAAAATTTAGTACGAGGTTTATCTTACTATAATGGTATAGTATTTGAATGGAAGAACAATACATTGGACACACAAAATACAATTTGTGCTGGAGGAAGATATGATTATTTGTCAAAAAAATTAAATAATTGTGATATACCATCTATAGGATTAGCTGTAGGAATGGATCGATTATTGCTAACAGTAAAACTACTTAATAAATCTAAGTTATTAAATAATTTTACATTGATTGATGTAAAAATTGTTTTTTTAGAAGAAATTTTTAAGTTAGAAGCAATAAAGTTATCGAATAATATTAGAATTATGTTTCCTAATATTAAATTAAAAGTAGATTTTTTTTCATCTAATTTATCTAAAAAAATAAAAATGGCATTATCTTCTCAAGTACATATTATGATAATAATAGGAAGAAGAGAATTTGAAAAAAAATGTGTTATGGTAAAAAATTTAATTACTGTTTCACAAAAAATTATACCTATTAAAAAAATTAATATTTTTTTAAAAAATGTACTAAATTTTAAATAATAATAAATATAATAAAAATATATTTTAATACTTAAAAAAGGAATGTAAATTGATACATACAAATAAATTACAGAAATATGATTTAAAATTATGGAATATGGTAGATAAGGAAAATCAAAGACAAGAAGAAAATATTGAATTAATTGCTTCTGAAAATTACGCAAGTGCATTAGTACTTGAATTACAAGGATCTCAATTGACTAATAAATATGCAGAAGGATATCCTAAAAAACGATATTATGCAGGATGTGAGTATGTTGATGAAATAGAACTTTTAGCAATTAATAGAGCTAAAGAATTATTTCAAGCAGATTATGCAAATGTACAACCACATTCTGGTTCACAAGCTAATAATGCTGTTTATTCTGCTTTACTGAATCCTTATGATATTATATTAGGAATGGATTTAAATCATGGAGGTCATTTAACTCATGGATCTAAAGTTAATTTTTCAGGAAAAATATACCAATCAATATCTTATGGAATTAATAACAAAGGAAAAATTGATTATATACAAATAGAGAAGTTAGCAAATAAATATAAACCCAAAATGATTATAGGAGGTTTTTCAGCTTATTCTGGATTATGTGATTGGAAATTATTAAGAGAAATATCAGATAGTATTGGATCTTATTTATTAGTTGATATGTCACATATAGCAGGTTTAGTAGCATCTAAACTATATTCAAATCCATTACCTTACGCACATGTTGTAACTTCGACAACACATAAAACTTTAGCAGGACCTAGAGGAGGTTTGATATTATCGAACGAAAAAAATGAAGAATTATACAAAAAAATTAATTCATCAATTTTTCCAGGAACTCAAGGAGGACCTTTAATGCATGTTATTGCAGCAAAAGCTGTATCATTTAAAGAAGCAATGAGCTCTAAATTTAAAAATTATCAAAAACAAGTAATTAGAAATGCTCAAATTATGGTAGAAATTTTTTTAAAAAATAATTTTAAGATAGTATCTGGAGGAACAAAAAATCATTTATTTTTAATTGATTTAACAGATAGAAACATTACAGGTAAAAAAGCAGAAGAAGTTTTACATAAAGCAAATATTACTGTTAATAAAAATAGTATTCCTAACGATTCTAGAAGTCCTTTTGTTACTTCAGGAATACGTATAGGAACACCAGCAATAACTCGTAGAGGTTTTCAAGATAAAGAAACATCAATATTATCTCTTTGGATAATTGAAATATTAAACAATATTGATTGTAATACAACAATACAAGAAATTAAAAATAAAGTTTTAGATATGTGTTTTAAGCATCCTGTGTATCGAATTTAATTTCTATTGATAAGTTATTATCATTAATAATTTTAATAAAATTATGAAAATAATAGAATATATATTTTAAAATTTTCGATAATCAATACTATTAATATGCAGAACGTATTATTAATTTTTAAAAATTTTTTAATTAATGATATTAATGATAATAATAGTATTATTATTCTATTCATGAAAAATAAAATATTTTTTTAAAAAATTTTTAATTAGATGCAACCCAAATTGGTCTTGATCCAACGATCATATTATGTAAAAATAATAATGATCCATTTTTATTATTTATTTTGTAAATTGAAATAGAGTTAGATTTTTCTCCTAATACTATTAAGTATTTTTCATTTTTACTGATACAAAAAGATCTTGGTTGTTCTTCTGTAACATAATAATCAATAAGTATTAATTTTCCATTATATATATTTATTTTAAAAAGAGTAATAATACTTGCATTTCGATCAGAAGCATATAAAAAATTTCCGTTTTTTGTAATATGTATATCACTACTCCAAGGAGGATTTTTATATTCATGAGGTATAATTGATATATTTTGTATATTTTTTATATTAAAAAATTCATTTTTTTGAAACTTCCAAACATCTATTGTTCCATTTAGTTCATTGATATTATATATAATTGTTTTATTTGGATGAAATACTAAATGTCTAGGTCCAGATTTTTTATTTAATTTAATTTTTTTTTTAGTTTCTGGAAAAAAAGTTTTTTCTTTGAATTTATAAATATAAAATTTATCTGATTTTAAAGATGTAGAAATAAGATGTGTATTATCAATATTTGTGCAAGAAAAATGACATCCTGGAACATTATTAATTGTATGTATTATTTTTTTTGGTATTCCTAGATTATCTAATAAAATTATATTAATTAAATTTCCATGAAATGAACTACAAAACAAAAATTTTTCTTCTATATCAAGGGAAATGTGATTAGGAGTTCCAATAACATCAAAAGAATGTATTTTTTTAATTTTTTTATCTTGTAATATTTTATAAGTATTAATTCTATTTTTAAATTTAATTCCAATATATAGTATTTTTTTTGTGTTTGATATTGTAATTGGTTGAGGTTCTCCTTTTACTTTTTCTTCTTGTATAATATTTATTTCATTATTTTTTTTAAAATTTAATACTTGAATATTACTACTATTAGCATTAGAAATATAAAAATGCATATATTGATATCCTTTTACAATTTATGTATTAAATAATATTTTTAATTAATATGTTTATCTTTAATAAAATATTATTAATCATTATTAATTATTAATTAATTTCTCTTGATTTAATCGATTATGAAAAGAATTTGTAACTAAATTTAAAATAAATTTTTTTTTATCGTATTGATTTTTTGAACTATAATTTAATTCAATAATATTATCTTTATTGATTTTCCATATTTTTACATTTTTTTTTATAAAATTTAATAAATTTGTAAAATTTAAATTATTTTTTTTTAAAAAAAATAGTGTTAATTTTTTATCATTAGAATGTATTTTTTTAATACCTATATAATAGGACATAATTCTTATTTTTGTAATTAATATTAAATTTTTTGTTTCTTCTGGAAATATTCCAAATTTTTTAATAATTTTTTTTTCAATTTTTTGTAATTTTTTTAATTTTGTGACTAAAGATAATTTTCTATAGAATTTAATTCTAGTACAAGGATTTTCTATATATGTAGAAGGGAATATAGAAGAAATATTTAGTTCTATTTCAGGTATTTTTTTAAAAATATCTTTTTTATTCAAATTATTTTTATTTTTTAATATTTGAATCGATTTTTTTAATAATTCAGAATAAAAATGTATTCCAATATTATTTATAAATCCACTTTGTTCTTTTCCTAAAATTTCTCCAACACCTCTCATTTCTAAATCATATTGGGATAATAATATACCTATCCCTGATGTATTTTTGATAGAAGCAAGAATAGATAATCTTATTTTTGATTTTTCGTTAATATTTTTTAAATTATGAACTAAAAACCAAGCATATCCTTGTAAATTAGATCTTCCAACCCTTCCTCTTAATTGGTGTAATTGGGATAATCCGAACATATGAGAATTTTCCACTATAATAGAATTTACATTTGGTATATCTATTCCTGTTTCAATAATAGTAGTACATAATAAAACGTCAAATTTTTTATTATAAAAATCTTGCATTATAATTTTTAGTTTTCTTGGAGATAACTTACTATGACCTATTCGAATATTTAAATTTGGTATTATTTTTAATAGTTTTGTCATTACATTTTTAATTTTTAAAATGTCATTAAAAACATAGTAAACTTGTCCTCCTCTGCGTAATTCTTTTTTAATAATTTTTTTAATTAATAATAAATCATATTCTTGTACAAATGTTTTAACAGGTAGTCTTTTTTTTGGAGGTGTATTAATCATAGTTATATTACGTATTCCATGAATTACCATATTTAAAGTTCTAGGAAGAGGAGTTGCAGTTAATGTAAGAATATCTATTTGTGGGTATATTTTTTTTATATATTCTTTTTGAAAAACTCCAAATCTATGTTCTTCATCAATGATTAATAATCCTATATTTTTCCATATTATTTTTTTAAGTAAAATTTTATGAGTTCCTATTAAAATATTTATTTTTCCGTTTCGAAGATTTTTTAAAATTATATTTTCTTTTTTTTCTAATCGAGTTAAACATTGAATATTTACATTAAATTGATTAAATCGTTCTTTAAAATTATGAAAGTGTTGTTGTGCTAGCAATGTCGTAGGTACAAGAATAGAAACTTGTTTTTTATTTATTATTGATAAAAAAGATGCATGAATTGCTACTTCTGTTTTTCCTAATCCTACATCTCCACATATTACTCGATCCATAGGAATTGGTTTATACATGTCATGAAATACAGAATTAATAGCTTTTTTTTGATCTTTTGTAGTTTCAAAGGGACATTTTAGTATAAATTTTTGATATTTTTCTATATTGTTGATAAAGGAAAATCCTTTACTTGATTTTCTATGTGCATAAATTTGTAATAACTTTGCAGCTGAATCAAATATTTTTTTTACAATTTTATTTTTTTCTATATTCCATTTTTTACTTCCTAAATCACTTAATGTAATATTTGAACTATTTGGATGAGAATATTTTTTTATTAAATATAGATAATATATTGGAACATATAATTTTGCTTTATTAGCATATTCTAAAATTAAATATTCATTTTTTATATTATTTATTTTTATATTTTTTAATCCTTTATATCGACCGATTCCATGTTCTATATGTATGAATAAGTTATTAATTTTTATTTTTGTAATCCCTAAGTAAAGTTTTTAATGTATTTTTTATATAAAACTTTTTTATAAATATAAATATATTTATAAAAAAAATTTATATTATAGATAATATTTAATGTTTATAATAAAAATGTTAAAATATATATTAAAAATAATTATTAAATATATTTTTTAATATTAATATTAAAAAATATATTTAATAATTATTTTTATTTACTTACGAATAAAAATTTTTTAAAATTTATTTTATTTTTTTATTTTGAGTTAGATTATATATGATTATACGAATATATTTACATATTTTATTCAGATGCTTATGGAGTTCTTACAATAGTTTTTTTCTTAAGATCATGATTTTTTTTTCAATGTTAGGGATACTATTAGGAATAATTTCATTATTTATTGTTGTTTCTATGATGAATGGTATGTCTCATTATTTTAAAAAAAATTTGTTATCTAAATATCCTCATATAATAATTACTACAAAAAATAATAAAGTTCAAATAAATAATTTTCCTAAAGAAATTCTTTTAAGCAAAAAAATATATAAAATAATTCCTTTTATTTCAAAATTAGTATTTTTAAAAAAAAATAATTATATTTTTATGAAAAATTTAATAGGAATAAAAAAAAAATACAATATAAAAAAAAATAAATTAATTGATTTACATAGATTATTTTTTTTTAAAAAAAAATATATTAATATTTCTATTAGTTTTGATACAGCTAAAATTTTTAAATTATATTTAGGAGATATAGTAGAAATAATAGTTCCTTTTTATGATAAATCAGATAATTTTATAAAAAAAGAACAAAAAATTAAATGTAAAGTTTCTGGAATATTTAAGCTAAAAGGAAATGAAAGTAATGAAAAAATTTTTTTACATCAACATGATATGAGAAATATATTACATTTTTCTAATAAAAATATTACAGGATGGAATATTTGGATTAATAATCCATTACATGTTTCAGATGTAATTGATAAATTTAAATTTTCTTCAAATTTTATTTTCCAAGATTGGAGAGATACTGATGGTACTTTATTTACTGTAATGAAAATAGAAAATTCTATTATGAGAATATTTGTTTTTATTATTATGATACTATCATTTATCAATATCGCTATTTCTACTTGTATTTGTATCCAAGAAAAAAAAAATAGTATTGCAATATTTAAAACATTAGGATTAACTAATAAAAATATTTTTTTTCTGTTTATCTGTTATATCATGATAATAGGTTTTTCGGGAGTATTATGTAGTAACATAATAATGTTTTTTTTGTTATTTAAAATAAATATAATAAATATATTTTTAAATATAAGTGATACAGGTTTATGTATACCCATGGAATTAAATATATTTCAAATTTTTTTGATAAATTCTTGTTTTTTATTACTAATTATTTTATTTACTATATATCCTATTTATTATATTAGTAAAATATGTCCCATTAAGGTTTTGATACATGAATAAAAATCTTTTTATTTCTTGTATGAATTTATGTAAAAATACAAAAAATAATAATATACTCAAAAATATTAATTTTTCTCTTAAACAGGGAAATATGATGGTTATAATCGGATCTTCTGGATCAGGAAAAAGTACCTTATTACATATTATAGCAGGATTAGATTCAATATCTTCAGGAGATATATTTTTTAATGGAATTAGTATAAAAAATATGAATCAAGATCAATTATCTTGTTTAAGAAAAAATAATATAGGATTTATATATCAATTTCATTATTTGCTTTTTGATTTTAGTTGTTTAGAAAATGTTGCTTTACCTTTATTAATTAAAAAAGAAAAAAAATCAATTGCTTATGAAAAATCTATAAAAATGTTACATCAAGTAGGTTTAAAAGATAACATTTTTCATAAAAATCCTTCTTCTTTATCTGGAGGAGAAAGACAAAGAATAGCTATTGCTAGAGCTTTAGTGAGTAAACCTAAATTAATAATTGCAGATGAACCGACAGGAAATTTAGATGAAATTAATTCTCGGTTAGTATTAGATTTATTTTTAAAATTTAACAAAAAATATAATACTACTGTTATAGTTGTCACACATCATATTCAAATTTTTAAAGTATTTCCTATTCAAGCAGAAATGAATCAAGGAAATCTATTATTAAAAAATATTATATTATAAAGAATTACATAAAAAATTATGTATTTACCTTTTTTTTTATCTAAGCGATTAGACAACAAAAATAACAGAAATTCTTTGACAATTTTTGTAATAAATTTTTCCAAAATAGGAATATTAATTAGTATTTTTATAATTTTCATTACGTTAAGTATTAGAACGGGTTATAATGATAATTTATACAAAAAAATATTTTCTTGTATCCCTCATATTAATATTCAAGAACGATTAAATAATGAAAATATTACTTTTATCAAAAAAAGATTAGAAACAGTATCAGAAATAAAAAATATTAAACCTTATATTTTAAAAAAATGTATTTTAAAAAATAAAAATAATAAATTTCAATATATATATTTAAAAGGTATTTCTTTTATAAATAATCCAATAATTGATCATATTAAATTTATAAAAAAAAATAATAAAATAGAATTTAAAAAAAATCAACTTAATGTTGTATTAGGATCTAATATTGTTAAATCATTAAATTGGAAACAAGGTAACGATCTTGATTTGATTTTTTTAAATAAAAAAAATTTTTATTCTGATCATAATATTGATTTTATAAAAATTAATATTATAGGAATTTTACATACTGATACTAGTATGGATCAAAATTATATAATTACTCCTATAAAAAATATGCAATTAATATTAAATATTTTAAATAATTATGATGGGTTAGAATTACAATTAAATAAACCTTTAAAAGCAGATGCGAAAATAAATATAATCAAAAAAAAGATTTTCCCTTTTACACACATTTTTAATTGGAAAGATATTTTTTCAGAATTATTTTATGATATTAGAATAATAGAAATCATGATACAATTTTCGATATGTTTAATTTTACTTTTAACTTTTTTATTAATCACAGGATCTACTTTTATAAAAATAACAGAAAAATATCGTGAAATTGCTATATTAAAAACTTTAGGTGTAGAGAATAATTTAATTCAAAAAACTTTTTTTTTATTTTCTATTAATAACATTATTTTTCCAGGTGTAATAGGTTTAGTTATAGGAGTATTTTTTGTTGTAATATTAAAATATTATATAAAAAATTTTTTTCAAATAAATTATTATAATAATAATATAGAATTAAATAATTATTATTTATTAGTTAAATTTAGCTGGAACAATGTTATATTCACTTTTATTTTATTAATATCAGTATTTTTACTATCAATTATTTATCCACTATATAAAGTAAAAAATTTTTATCCTAAAAAAATATTAGTAATTTCATAAAAATTTTTGATAATTCAATTGATAATAAAACAAAATAGTATTTAATTTAAGGTTAAGAATATGAAAATAAAAGTTGCAATTAATGGATTCGGTCGAATTGGAAGAATGGTTTTTAGGTTAGCACAGACTCGTTCTGATATAGAAATAGTAGCAATTAATGATCTTATATCAATAGAATATATAGCTTACATGTTGAAATATGATTCTACGCATGGAATGTTTAATGAAAAAATAAAAATAAAAAATAATACTTTAGTAATTAAAAATAAAAAAATTTATATATTTTCTGAATCTAATATTGCAAAATTAAATTGGAAAAAATTAGATATTGATGTAGTAGTAGAATCTACTGGAATATTTTTAACAAAAAAACAAGCTAATCTTCATTTGGAATCCGGTGCAAAAAAAGTTATTTTAACTGGACCGTCTAAAGACGATACACCTATGTTTGTAAATGGAGTTAATTTTGATCAATATAAAGGAGAAAGAATTGTTTCTAATGCATCTTGTACTACAAATTGTTTAGCTCCTTTAGCAAAAATAATAAATGATAATTTTGGAATTATAGAAGGTTTAATGACTACTGTACATGCTACTACAGCAACTCAAAAAGCAGTTGATAGTCCTTCATATAAAGATTGGAGAGGTGGTAGAAGTGCTATGCAAAATATTATACCATCTTCTACTGGAGCTGCAAATGCAGTTGGAAAAGTTATTCCTGATTTATTAGGTAAATTAACAGGTATTGCATTTAGAGTTCCTACAAGTAATGTATCTGTAATAGATTTAACTATTCGTCAAAAAAAATCTGCTTCTTATTTTGAAGTATGTGAACTAGTAAAACATTATTCAAAAAATGATATGAAAGGAATTATAGGATATACAAACGAAGAGGTTGTTTCCAGTGATTTTAATGGAACGACATTCACTTCCATTTTTGATGAAAAAGCAGGTTTATCATTAAATAATAATTTTTTTAAATTAGTTTCTTGGTATGATAACGAAATAGGATATTCTAGTAAGGTTTTAGATTTAGTTTCTTTAGTTGCAAATTTTTATTAAAATATAAAAAAAATTTTTTTTTATAATTTTTTAATTAATATTATAATATTAATTTTATTAAATTTATAAAGTTATACCTTTTAAAGGTATAACTAATTTAAATAATTAAATTTTTTTTTTATTAAATTCAGAAGAAATATTTAAAACCCATTCTTTTATTCTTTCTTCTGTTTTTTCTGATTGTCTATCTTCATCTATAATTAATCCTAAAAAATTTTTGGAATCAATTAGTGATTTAGATGATTTAAATTTATAACCAGTTATAGGCCATTTTCCAATTATATTTCCATTATTTTTTTTTACTATATCAAATATAGGTTTTAATGCGTCACAAAAATATTCTGAATAATCTTCTTGGTCTCCACAACCAAAAAATGCAACAATTTTATTTTTAAAATCTATTTTTTTTAATATAGGTATAAAATTATTCCAATCACATTGAATTTCTCCATAATACCATGTTGGAATTCCAAATATCAAAAAATTATATTTTTCAATATCGTTTTTTGTTGATTCTGATATATCAAAAATTTTAGAATTTTTTTTTCCTAAATTTTTTTGTATCATTTTTGCAATGCTTTCTGTATTACCGGTATCACTACCAAAAAAAATACCTATTTTTTCCATTTTTTTCTCAATTGTTAATTTAAAGATAAATAAATAATTATTATATATATTTATAAAATTTCATTTTAACTAAAAATTTATTTACATGTAAAGATTTATATCTTATAAATACATTTAATATTTTATCGATATATTTTATATATATAAATATGAAAAATTTTTATGAAAAAAAATATAATATGGTTTAGAAATGATTTAAGAATAAATGACAATCCAGCATTGTATCATGCTTATAAAAACTCTATAAATAGGGGATGTATAGGAATTTTTTTCATGGTAATCAATCAATGGAAAAAATATTTTATACCTTCTATAAAAATAAAATTCATACATAGAAATGTTCTATATTTAAGAAAAAAATTATATGTAATAAATATTCCATTATTAATTATAAATAATATGGATTATATTTCTTCAGTAAATTATCTCGTAAAATTGAGTATTCAAGAAAATATATCTTGTGTTTATTATAATAAAGAATATGAACTTGATGAAATAAATAGAGATAATTATGCAGATCATCAATTGTTAAAAAATAATATTTCAGTAAAAAATTTTCATGGAAATTCTTTGTATGATCCTTCTTTAATTCATAGTCAAAAAGGAAAATCTTATAAAAAATTTTATTTTTTTAAGAAATTAATTCTAAAAAAAATAAAAAAATATAAAATTAAATATATTTCATTTTTACCAAAAAGATATAAAAAAAAAAAATTAATATATATAGAAAATTTGATTTATAAAAAAAATAAAAATAATTTTATAGTAGGAGAAGAATACGCTTTACGTAAATTAAAATTATTTTGTAAAAAAAAAATTAAGAAATATGGTATAAATCGTAATTTTCCATCTGTATATGGAACAAGCTTTTTATCAGTATATTTATCTTTAGGAATTATAACTGTTAAACAGTGTTTATTTTATGTTTTAAAAAAAAATAAAAATAATATTGATGTAAAAAATAAATTTTTTCCATGGATAAATGAATTGTTATGGAGAGAATTTTATAAATATTTAGTATTTCATAATCCTATATTAAGTAAAGGATATACATTTTCTATTCTAGAAAAAAAAATAACTTGGGAAAATAATTCTTATTATTTTCAATCTTGGAAAAATGGATTAACTGGATATCCAATAATTGATGCTGGAATGAGACAATTAAATAATACTGGATGGATGCATAATAGATTAAGAATGATTACTGCTAGCTTTTTAGTAAAAAATTTATTAGTAGATTGGAGAAAAGGAGAATTATATTTTATTTCTAAATTAATGGATGGAGATTATGCATCAAATAATGGAGGTTGGCAATGGGTTTCTTCTTTTGGAGTAGATCATATGCCGTATTTTCGATTTTTTAATCCTATATTACAATCTAAAAAATTTGATAAATATGGTTTATTTATAAAAAGATATATCCCAGAATTACGATCGGTTCCAAATTTGTATATACATAATCCACATGAATGGATTAATAAAAATAAAATAAATATTAATTATCCACATCCAATAGTAGATTTACATATAAGTAAACAAAAATTTTTAGAAATTTTCAAAAAAATAAATAAAGATAATAAAAAATAAAATTATGAATAATATTTCACTTGAAAAAATTATAAATAAAAAATTAAATTCTGAAAAAATAAAAGATTATTGTCCTAATGGTTTACAAATTGAAGGTACTTCGGAAATAAATAATATTATTTGTGGAGTCACTGCATCTCAAGAATTAATAGATATAGGTATCAAAAATAATGTCGATGCGATCATTGTACATCACGGATACTTTTGGAAAAATGAAAAAAAAATCATTCGTGGAATTATGAAAAATAGGATTAAATCTATTTTAGATAATAATATAAATTTATATAGTTGGCATTTACCATTAGATATTCATGAAAAATTAGGAAATAATGTGCAAATAGCTAAAAAATTAAATATAAATATTAAGGGAAATATTTTACCTTATGTATTATGGGGAGAATTTGATTCTTATATTACCGGAACAGAATTATTTCATCGCATTAAATCAAAATATTGTCGAACTCCCTTACATTTTGATCAAAAATTTAAAAAAATTAAAAAAATAGCTTGGTGTTCAGGAAAAGGACAAAGTTTTTTTCATGATGCTATTAATTTTAAAATAGATGCATATATTACAGGAGAAGTTTCTGAAGAAACTATGCATATTGCAAAAGAAAATAAGGTACATTTTTTTTCTTCTGGTCATCATGCTACTGAATGTGATGGAATAAAAAAATTAGGTTTATGGTTGTCAAAAAATTTTGACCTTAATGTACAATTTATTAATTTAAATAATCCTGTTTAAAATTTATATATTATTAATTTTAAAAAATACTTATTAATTAAAATCATAACAAGAGATATTAATGAATAATAAAAATTTTAATTTTTGGAACAGTTCTTCATGGTTATATATAGCTAATCAATCTTATATAGAAAGTATAGATAGTTATAAAGATAATTCATTCACAGATTTTTCTTTATTAAAACAAAGTTTTTCCAAAATTAATAATAAAATAGATATATCAATAAAAAAAAATAATTTTTTATATAAAAACTATTCTGTCACAAGAAATAAAATAGACACAAAAAATAATAGTACACAAGTTTCAAATTTAATTAATTTTTTTAGAACTCAAGGATATAAATATGCTAATACTAATCCTTTAAAAAAAATAGACAAAAAAAAATTATATTCTAAGTGTAAAAAATATTTTAAAAATATTAAAGAACATGAATGTGAAATAATAAATATTTTTTTTCCTGAAATAAAAAAATTTTATCCTTTATTAAACAATTTAGTTTATATATTAGAAAAAATATATTGTAGATCTGTAGGATCAGAATATATGCATCTTGATAATATGTGCGAAAAAAAATGGATTCAACGCTATATAGAAAATCAACATCCTAAATTTTTTTTTACTAATGATGAAAAAATAAATATATTAAAAAAAATAATTAAATCAGAAGAATTTGAAAAATATTTACATACAAATTTTCCAGGATCAAAAAGATTTTCGTTAGAGGGTTGTGAGGTTTTAATTCCATTGCTAAATTATATAATTAATATTTGTACACAAGATGATGATACAAAAAATATATTTTTAGCTATGGCTCATAGAGGTCGTTTAAATGTTCTTTCGAATATTTTTAAAAAAAATATAAAAAAAATTGTTAATGAATTTCAAGGAACGGAAATAATAAAAAAAAATTATAATGGTGATGTTAAGTATCATTTAGGATATGATCGTGTTATAAAAAATAAAAATAATAAAAAATTATATTTAAATATAAGATGTAATCCGTCTCATTTAGAAATTGTATACCCTGTTTTAATGGGTGCAGTAAGACTACAATTAGATTTAAATAAAAGAAAAAATAGATATAAGAAAGTAATTCCTATAATCATACATGGGGATGCTGCTATTAGTGGACAAGGAGTTGTTCAAGAATCTCTGAATATGTCTCAAACAAGAGCATATGGAATTAATGGATCAATTCATATTGTAATTAATAATCAGATAGGATTTACTACATCTGAACAAAAAGATTTAAGATCTACACAGTATTGTACTGATATTGCAAAAATGATTAATTCTCCAGTTTTTCATGTAAATGCAGATGATCCTGAATCTGTTTTATTTATAGGAAAATTAGCATTAGATTTTAGAAACAAATTTAAAAAAGATGTTTTTATAGATTTATTATCTTACAGAAGAAATGGTCATAATGAAGTTGATGATCCTAGTGTTACACAACCTTTGATGTATCAAAAGATTCATAATCATCCAACAATATGTCAAATTTTCAATTCGTATTTAATTTCACAACAAGTTATAAAAAAAAATTTTTTATCTAAAATAAAAAAAAATTTTTATCAAAAATTATATGAAAAAATTTTAGATAAACCAATATTAAAAAATAAAAATTATAAAAAAAATAAATATTTGTTACAAAATAAAAAAAATTATGTTGATAAAAATATATTAAAAAAATTGTTTAATACAGTTACACATATTCCTAATAAAATTTCATTACATCCTTTGGTAAAAAAAATATATTTTAATAAAATAAAATTATTTAAAGAAAAAAAAATGTTAGATTGGGGTAGTGCAGAAATACTAGCTTATTCTAGATTATTGTATGCAGGTATTTCATGTAGATTAACAGGACAAGATGTAAATAGAGGTACTTTTTTTCATAGACATATTAATGTATATGATCAAAATAATGGATTAGTTTATACTCCTTTAAAAAATATAAATTATGTTAAAGGAAATTTTGATTCTTGGGATTCTGTATTATCAGAAGAATCATCTATAGCTTTTGAATATGGATATTCTGTGAATCAATTACATACATTAACAATATGGGAAGCACAGTTTGGAGATTTTGCAAATGGTGCTCAAAATATTATAGATCAATTTATTGTTAGTGGAGAAAAAAAATGGGGCGATAGGAGTAATTTAATTTTATTATTACCCCATGGTTATGAAGGTCAAGGACCAGAACATTCTTCAGCAAGAATAGAACGATATTTGCAATTATCTGCAGAAAAAAATATAGAAGTATGTATACCTACCACTTCTTCACAAATGTATAATTTAATTTGTAATCAAATTTTTAAAAAAAATATAAATCCTTTAATTATTATTTCTCCTAAATCTATGCTAAGAAATTCTCTTAGTTATTCTAAAATTAATGATTTTGAAAAAGAAAAATTTTTAAATGTCATTATTGATACTAATAATATAAACAGTAAAAACATTACAAAAATTATTTTTTGTTCAGGTAAAATTTATTATGAGTTATTTGAAAAAAAAATAAAATATCAGATAAATAATATTTCTATTATTAGAATCGAAAAAATGTATCCATTTCCTATTAAAGATATTAAAAAAATAATTGAAGAATATTCTCATGTAAAAGAATATATTTGGTGTCAAGAAGAACCTTTAAATCAAGGTTCTTGGACTTATATAAAAGATAAAATTAATATAATTTTATATTCTTATAATATAAATAAAATTAGAAATGATCAATTAAAATATGTAGGTAGGCCTATATCATCTTGTACTGCTGTTGGAAATATTAATATGCATGTAATGCAACAAAAGAGAATAATTCAGGAAGCTTTAAATTTAGTTTAATAAAAGGAAAATGTATGAGTATTATGAAAAAAGAAATACAAGTACCTTTATTACCAGAATCTGTTGTTAATGCTAAAATATCTAAATGGCACAAAAATATTGGAGATCAAGTAAAATATAATGATAATTTACTTGATTTAGAAACAGATAAAATAGTTTTAGAAGTTCCTTGTCCTTCAGATGGAATATTACAAGAAATAATAAAAAAAGAAGGAGATTTAGTTATTTCAAAAGATGTACTAGGAATTATTTCTAATTCTAAATCTATACAACGGAGTCTTATAAATAAAAATTTTTTTGAAAATAAAATACAAAATAATAATATGGAAAATAATTTTTCAGAAACTCCTAATGTAAGAAGATTATTAAAATTATATAATATTGATATTCAAGATGTAAAAAAAAAATGTTCAAAATCTAAAATTACTCATATAGATATAGAAAATTATATAAGAAATATTATTTTGAAATATAAAAATAACAAAAATATTATTAATAATATTAATGAAAAAAAATCAAAAAGAAATATTAATCGTATATCTATGACTCCAATTAGAAGAAAAATTTCTGAAAGATTATTGGAAAGTGTTAGAAATACAGCTACATTGACTACTTTTCAGGAAGTAGATATGAGTAATATTATAAATATACGAAAAAAGTATAATGAAAAATTTCAAAATAAATATAATATTAAATTAGGGTTTATGTCTTTTTATATAAAATCAGTAGTAGCATGTTTACAAAAAATTCCACAAATTAATGCTGCTATTGATGGAAACGATATTATTTATTATGATTATTTTGATATTAGTATAGCTATTTCTACATCCAGGGGTTTAATTACACCTGTTTTAAAAGATGTTGATACAATGAAAATACATGAAATTGAAAAAAAAATAAAATATTTTGCAGAACAAGGAGAAAATGGAAAATTAGATATTAAAAATTTAATAGGAGGAAATTTTACTATTAGCAATGGTGGAATATTTGGTTCTTTAATATCTACTCCTATTATTAATCCTCCTCAATCTGCTATATTAGGAATTCATGTGATTAAAGATCGACCTATTGCTGTAAATGGAAAAATAAAAATATTACCTATGGTATATTTAGCTCTTTCTTATGATCATAGAATTATAGATGGAAAAGAAGCCGCTAGTTTTTTAATTGAATTAAAAAATATATTAGAAGATTATTCAAGAATAATTTTTCAAATTTAAAATATATATTTTATATATAATTTTTATAAAATACGAAATATTTTGTAAATAAATAATGTGCTATATAAAAATATTTTTAGCACATTATTTATTTTTTTTAAAAAAAATAATATTTTATATTTTTGATATATAAAAATATTTTTAATATTATTACACATAATTATTATTTTTTATAAAAATTTAATATCTACTCTTCTATTTTTCACAGAATTTTTATAATTATAAAATTTATATAAATATTTATTTTTTTGACATAAAGAAATATGTATTTGTTTATTTTTTATTCCATGGTTTTCTAAATAATTAGTTATAGAATAAATTCTTTTTAAATTTAATAAAGCATTATTTGATTCATTTTTATAATGATTATGATTAACTGTAATAAAAATAATAAAATTAGGATTTTTTTTTAAAAAAGATACGGACTCATGTAATTCATGTATAAATTTAATTGGAATATAATATTGATTTAATGGAAAATAAATAGAAAAATTTTTTTTTATTTTTTTTTGACTGTATAAATAATTTTTTTCTAGTAGAGAAGAATATTGATTAGGAAATGGTTTAGTAAATAAAGAAATTTTAGTATTAACAGTTTTTTTTGGATATAAATGACATGATGATAATATACTCATAAAAAATATTATTGGTACAATTTTTTTAAATTTATTCATTTTATTTTTATTAACTCCAAATATTTTAAAAAAAATAATAAAATTAAAATTTTATTTTTAAATTATAAAATAAAAATGTGTTATAAATAAATTACATGAAATAATCATTTTTATATGTTATTATCTTGACTTATTTTATTTTAAATTATTTTTAATTTTTTGTTACATTTATATAGTAAATTTTTAAAAGTAGTAAAATAAAATATTTTTATATTTTTAATATATATTAAAAATTTAAAATTTTAATATTTATCATTTTAATCAATATTTAAATATACTATATAATATATATATAAACTATTTTTTTTTTTTTAAATTTATAAAAATTTTAATTGGAAAATTTTATTTATGAAAAATTATAAATTAATTTTGATTAGACATGGAGAAAGTGAATGGAATAAATTAAACCAATTCACTGGATGGACTGATGTTAATATTACTGAAAAAGGAAAAAAAGAAGCTTTACAGGCATCTCGTATATTAAAACGAAATGGTTTTAATTATTTTGATATAGCATATACTTCATTACTTACTAGAGCTATTCATAGTCTATGGATTATAATTAAAAATTTAGATTGTGCTTGGATTCCTGTAGAAAAAACATGGAGATTAAATGAAAGACATTATGGTTCTTTAGAAGGATTAAATAAAGAAGAGATAGAAATAAAATATGGTAGCAAAATAGTGCAAGGGTGGCGTAGAAGTTATAGTAGTGTACCTCCTTTAATTTCAGATCAGAAAAGATTAGAGTTGGGTAATAAAGTACAATATTGTAATATTCCTATTTCATTAATTCCACGATCAGAAAGTTTAGAATTAACGTTAATTCGAGTTATTTATTATTGGAAAAAAAATATTCTTCCACAAATTAAAAAAAATAAAAAAATAATAATTGTTGCACATGGAAATTCAATTCGAGCATTAGTAAAATATTTAGGAAATATTAGTGATAATGATGTGATTGATTTAAATATTGAAACAGGAAAACCAATAATATATGAGTTTAATAATTTTTTTCAACCTGTGAAATATTATAATTTATAATTTTATAAAAAATAAATTTTATTTTTTAGGAAAAAAAATGATAAAAAAAATAGGAGTCTTGACAAGTGGTGGGGATGCTCCCGGAATGAATGCAGCAATAAGAGGAATTGTAAGAACAGGTATAAGAAAAAATATAGAGATATTTGGAATATATGATGGATATTTAGGATTATATGAAAATAGAATGAAAAAATTAGATGGATATAGTGTATCTGATAAAATTAATAAAGGGGGTACTTTTTTAGGTTCATCTCGATTTCAAGGATTTTTAGAAAAAAAAATAAGAAAAAAATCAATTTTAAATATGAAAAATAGAGGAATAGAATCTTTAATTGTAATTGGTGGAGATGGTTCTTATGCAGGAGCATTATCTTTAATTGAAATGAATTTTCCTTGTATAGGAATTCCGAGTACTATTGATAATGATGTTTCTGGTACAGATTATACTATAGGGTATTTTACAGCATTAGAAACAATAATAGAATCAATTGATAAATTAAGAGATACATCATCTTCTCATCAAAGAATTTCTATTGTAGAAGTTATGGGTAGAAATTGTGGAGATTTAACTTTATCAGCAGCTATTGCAGGTGGTTGTGAATTTTTAATTTTACCAGAAGTAGAATATAATCAGGAAGAATTATTGAATGCAATACAATTAAGTATTCAAAAGGGAAAGAAGCATGCAATTATAGTTATAACAGAAAATATGTGTAATATATTTAATCTAGCAAAATATATTGAAAAAAAAACAGGAAGAGAAACAAGAGCAACTGTTCTTGGTCATTTACAAAGAGGAGGAAAACCTGTTGCATATGATAGGATACTTGCTTCTAGAATGGGAGAATATGCAATTAGATTATTATCAAAAGGATATACAAAAGAATGTATAGGTATTAAAAATGATAAATTAGTACATTATGATATTAAGTCAGTGTTAAATAAACCTAAAAAAAATTTTAAGTATAACTGGTTAAAACTTGCAAAAGAATTATATTAAAAATATATATATATTTGTATATTTATATTTAAAAAAAATAAATATTTTTTTTAAAAAAAAACATAAAAAAATATTTAATATTCTTTTTATGTTTTTGTATTTTATTTATTTTAAATAAATAATTTTTATATGATAAAATTGAGTGTAAATTAAAAATTATTTTTTTAATTATTTGTAATAATTTTAATAATGTTAATAAATTCATCGCTATTAAGAGAAGAAGATCCAATCAACAAACCATCTATATATTTTTTTTTCGATAAATATTCAACATTTTTTTCGTTTACTGAACCTCCATAAAAAATTAAAAAATCAATAATATTGGATTCATTAAATGAAGTAATATGATTACGAATAAAATTATTTATTTTTTTTATTTCAGATGTAGATGCATTTTTTCCTGTTCCAATAGACCAAATTGGTTCATATGCGATTATAGTATTATCAAAAGATTCATTTCCAAGAGAATTTAATATTGTAGATAATTGTTTTTTTATTATTAATTCTGTTTTTCCGGATTCTTTTTGTTTTAATGTTTCTCCTATACATAGTATAGGAATTAAATTTGATTTTTTTATTTCAATAAATTTTTTTAAAATATTTTTTTCTGTTTCTTTATGATTTTTTCTAGTTTCTGAATGACCAATAATTACATGTTTAACTCCAATATCTTTAAGCATATATACAGAAATTTCACCAGTAAAAGCTCCTACAGTATTGTAGTTTACATTTTGTGCACATAAAGAAATTTTAAAATCAAAATCTGATATTATTTGATGTGCCATATCTAAATATACTATAGGAAAAGCAATACTAATATCTAATATATTAGATTCTTTTACTGTTAAATGCCTATTTAATTGTGATAAGAAAGATATAATTGAATGTTTATTTCCGTTTAATTTCCAGTTTGCGATAATATTTTTTTTTTTCATATTTATAATAATAATTTGTAAGTGGTTTTTTTATAATACGAAGTTACAATACTTTTTAGTAACTTCGTTTAGTGTAAATAAATTATTTTTTAATGTAAAATATTAATAATTAATTTTTAATATAAATACAAAATTTTTTTTAAAATAGATATTTTTATTTTAATCAAAATATATTAAAAATTTATTTTACATACTACAAATTCTCAAGTTACTCATTATATTAAATTTCAATAATACAGATATATTTTTTAATATCTATTATTATATATATTTAAAATATATGTATGAAAATATTTTTAATAATTTTATAAAAATTTATTCATTAGATTTAGCAGCTTTAAATGCCTCAGTCATTACATTATTAACATTATTTTTTATATTATTTTTTTTTTCTTGTTTATTTTTATTATTTTCTTTTTTTTTTTCTTGATGTATTTGAGTTACGTATATTATTCTATTTTTTTTATCTATTGTATGAATTTGTACTTTTAATTCTTCACCTATTATATATTTTGGATCATTTCCTATTTTAATTATTTCAGGATTGATGGAATTTTCTAATTTATTTAAATAAACTAATATTCCAAAAACATTTTTTTCTAATTGTACATATATATGTTTTTTATTTTTATTTTTTAATACAGTTATTTTTCCATTAATTATTTTATTTTTTTTATTTTTACTAATAAATTTATTAAAAGGATCTTCTTTTAATTGTTTTATTCCTAAAGAAATTCTTTCTCTTTCTGCATCTACTTGTAGTACAACAGTTAGAATGTCTTCTCCTTTATTATATTTTTTTATTTTATCTTCTCCTGTAGAAGACCAAGAAATATCGGATAAATGTACTAAACCGTCTATTCCTCCTTTTAAACCTACAAAAATACCAAAATCAGTAATTGATTTAATTTTTCCTTCTACTTGAGTACCTTTAGCATGATTTTTTGAAAATTTTTTCCATGGATTTTGTTTACATTGTTTTAAACCTAATGATATTCTTCTTCTTTCTTCATCTATATCTAATACCATAACTTCAACAATATCATTAACATTAACAACTTTAGAAGGGTGTATATTTTTATTTGTCCAATCCATTTCAGATACATGTACTAAACCTTCTACACCTTCTTCTATTTCAACAAAACATCCATAATCAGTAAGATTAGTAATTTTACCTTGTATTTTTTTCTTTTCTGGATATCTTTCGGAAATATTCATCCATGGATCAGATCCTAATTGTTTTAATCCTAAAGATACTCTTGTACGATCTTTATCAAATTTTAATATTTTTACAGTAATTTCATCTCCAATACTTACAATTTCATTTGGATGTTTAACTCTTTTCCATGCCATATCTGTAATATGAAGTAATCCATCTACTCCTCCTAAATCAACAAATGCTCCATAATCAGTTAAGTTTTTGACTATTCCTTTAAAATTTAATCCTTCTTGTAAATTTTCTAATAATTGATTTCGTTCTTCAATATTTTCAAATTCTATAACTGCTCTTCGTGATACTACAACATTATTTCTTTTTTGATCTAATTTTATTACTTTAAAATCTGATTCTTGTCCTTCAAGATGAGAAGTATCTCTAATAGGTCGTATATCTACTAAAGATCCAGGTAAAAAAGCTCTTATTTCATTTAATTCTACAGTAAATCCACCTTTTACTTTTCCATTAATAATACCTCTAATTGTAATTTTTTCTTCGTAAGCTTGTTCTAATTTTAACCATGCTGCATGTCTTTTTGCCTTTTCTCGTGATAATAATGTTTCTCCAAAACCATCTTCTACAGCATCTAAAGAAACATCTATAATATCCCCTAATTTAACTTCTAATTCTCCTTTTGAATTTTTAAATTGTTCAGCAGGAATATTAGATTCTGATTTCAATCCTGAATCTACTAATATAAAATCTTTATTTATTTTTATAACTTTACTTTTTATAATAGAACCTGGTCTAATGTTAATTTTTTTCAGAGATTCTTCGAATAATTCAGAAAAAGATGTATTCATATTAGTAATCTTAATAAATTCTATGTTTGTAAATTTTATTTATCTTCTTGTTAAATAAAATTTAAAAAATTTTTATAATTGTTCCATAATTATAAATAAAATAAATATTTTTAATGACTGTTATTGTAATTAATTTACAAATATATTTTATTGATAAAGCAAATATATATTTAGAATTTATTATAATTAAATTTTTATTAATATTTAAATAAAAAATATTATTTTGTTATATCTTATATATTATAATTTCATCTATATTAATTTTAAATTTATTAAAATTTATATTTTTTTAAAATAAAATTCGAATTTTTTTAAATATTTTTACATTATAATTTTATGAAAAAATATATTTTTTTATTGATACTAAATATATTTTTTATAAATTTTTATATTTAATTTTTATAGTGTATTAATAAATAAAATTTTTTATATTTAATATTCATATCAATATTAAGTATTGATTAAATAATTTATTTGACAATAATATTTATTATTGATCTGGAATAAGAATTTTATGTGCTTATATAATATAAACATTGTTTGATAAAAAAAATAATATTTTATGATATTGTAATCTATTTTTTTTATTTTATTTCAAGATCTATATTTTTTAAAAATTGCACATTATATTAATTATTTTTAATGGATATCGACAAAAAGTTTTTATATTTACTATCATAATAATTTTTCAAATTATATTTTTTATGAAAAATAATATATAGAAATATATTTTCAACATTGATATATATATATTTTTGTAATAAAAATATACTCTACGAAATTTTTTATTTTATTATAATAAATAATAATTTATTTAATAAAAATTAAATATTAATGACATATAGAAGAAAATTTTTTAAAGTATTCTGGAAATGTTTTAGAAACACAATCAGGATTTAAAATAGTTACAGCTTTTCCAGATAAACAAATTAAAGAAAAACACATTGCTATTCTGTGATCATTATATGTATTAATTGTACTAGAATAAAAATGTTTAGGAGGATTTATACTAATAAAATCTTTACCTTCTATTACTTCTGATCCTATTTTTCTTAATTCATTAGCCATTGCTTCAATTCTATTTGATTCTTTAATTTTCCAGTTTTCTATATTTCTAATAGTAGTTTTTCCTTTTGCAAATAAAGCTAATATTGCTACAGTCATAGCTGCGTCTGGTATGTGATTTAAATCGAGATCAATTCCATATAATTCTTTTCTTGTACAAGATATAGAATTTTTTTTAATTTTTATTTTTGCTCCCATTTGTTTTAATACTTCAGCAAAATAAATATCTCCTTGAATACTATTAGATCCAATACCAGATACAGTAACCGTACCTCCTTTTATTGCTGCTGCAGCTAAAAAATATGAAGCTGAAGAAGCGTCTCCTTCAATTACAAATTTTCCAGGAGATTGATAATTTTGATTTCCATTAATATAGAATTCTTTATATTTATTATTAGTTACAGAAATTCCAAATTTTTTTAAAATATCTAATGTAATATCAATATAAGGTTTAGAAACCATTTTATTTTTTACTATAATTGTACTGTTTAATTTTGCTAACGGAGTAGCAATTAAAAGTGAAGTTAAAAACTGACTGGATTTACTTCCATCAATTTGTATCATACCACCTTTAAAACCACCTTGTACTAACAAAGGAGGGTGATATTTTTTTTCATTATATTTAATAATAGCACCTCCTTGTCTTAAAGATTCTACAAGATCTCCCACTGGTCTTTCTTTCATTCGTTTTTCACCAGTCAAAAGTACATTATTAGATGATAACGATAAAATAGATAGTAAAGGCCTTAAAGCAGTTCCAGCATTACCTAAAAATAATGATAAATAATTTTTTTTTTGAAAAGGTTTTGCTAATCCAATAATATTGCATTTAGTATTATTAGAAGTTAAAATACATTTTACACCAAGAATTTTTAATGCATGTAACATATATTTAGTATCATCACTATCTAGTAAATTTTCTATTTTAGTAATACCTGTCGATAAAGCTGATATTAATAAAACTCTATTAGAAATACTTTTAGATCCTGGTAATAAAATATTTCCATAAATATTATTTACTGGGTTTAATAATAAATTTTTTTCCATTTTTTAATTTTTCCTTCAGAAATTAGATATATGAATTTATTTTTTTTTAAAAGAAATTTATTAATTTTTTTATCCATATTTATTTTCAAAATATTTCATAAATTTAACTAATTTTTTGACTCCTTGTATAGGCATAGCATTATAAATTGATGCTCGTAAACCTCCTATTAAACTATGTCCTTTTAAATACAAAAGACCTTGAGAAAATGATTCTTGTAAAAATATTTCTGTTAGTTTTGGATTAATTATCTGAAATGGTATATTTAATTTTGATCGATTGTTAATTTCTACGTTGTTAATATAAAAACCTGTTTTATCAATAATATTGTATAATAATTTAGATTTTATTAAATTTTTTTTTTCTATATTTTTAATACCGCCGATATTAATTATCCATTGAAAAACTAAACCTGCAATATATAAAGAAAAAGTAGTTGGAGTATTAAACATAGATTTGTTATGTGAAATAATATTATAATCTAAAATAGAAGGTATATTATTTTTTTTTTTTTTCAATAAAGATTTTTTAATAATAATTAGTGTAATACCTGCAGGTCCAATATTTTTTTGTGCACTAGCGTAAATGACGCTATATTTTTGTATTTCTATTTTTTTTGATAATATCGTTGAAGAAAAGTCTCCTATTAAATCATTATAATTATTTATTTCTGGTTCTTCTTCAATTGCAATTCCTTCAATTGTTTCATTAGGACAATAATGTACATAAGATATTTTTTCATTAGAAAACCATTCATTTAATGGAATAATTTTTTTTTTTTTATCAGAATCATTTCTTATATTAATAATGTTAGGAACACAGTATTTTTTTGCTTCTTCTGCTGCACATTGAGACCAATAACCGCTACATATATAATCAGCTGTTTTATTTTTTTTTAATAGATTCATAGGAATAGCAGAAAACTGACCTCTTGCTCCTCCTTGACAAAATAAAATTTTATAGTCCTTTGGTATATTTAAAATTAATCTCAGATTTTTTTTCATTTTTTCTAAAAAATTTACGAAATAATCACTTCTATGACTAATTTCTATTACTGAAGAACCTGTGTTTTTCCAATTTCTAAAATATTTTTTAGCTTTCTTCATTACCGGTATAGGAAGCATAGCCGGACCAGCACTAAAGTTATATATTTTTTTCATAAAATTATAAATAATTAAAAAATTTAATAAACATTTTTAAAATAAAAATTTATTACTATCAATTATTATTTTTTTAAAAATGTAAGTGAATAACGATAAACGTTATATATAAAAAATATTTTCAATCTATAAATTTTAAATTGAACATGTATTTTTCACGTAGTATTTTGGGTATTAAAACTTTTCCATCTTCTGTTTGATTATTTTCTAAAATAGATGCTAATACTCTTCCTACCGCTAAACCGGATCCATTTAAAGTATGTACAAATTCTTTTTCTTTAGTATTGTTTTTTTTAATATATTTTGATTTTATTCTTCTAGACTGAAAATCTCCTGTATTAGAACAAGAAGATACTTCTCTATATTTTTTTTGAAAAGGAAACCATACTTCTAAGTCATATGTTTTGAGAGAAGAAAAACTTAAATCCCCAGAACATAAAATTACTTTTCTATAAGGAAGTTGTAACATTTGTAGAATTTTTTCTGCATGTGAAGTAATTTCTTCTAATGCAAACATAGAATATTGTGGTTGTACTATTTGGATAAGTTCAACTTTATCGAATTGACGCATACGAATTAGACCTCTTGTATCTAAACCATGTGATGTACTTTCTGATCTAAAACAAGTAGATAATGTTGTTAATTTAATTGGTAATTGATTCTTTTTTAATATTTTTTTTCCAATTAAATTAGTTAAAGGAACTTCTCCTGTTGGTATTAGAAAAAAATTTTCTTTTTTGTTTTTATGATCATTGCAAAAAATATGAAATAAATCATTTTTAAATCTAGGTAATTGTCCAGTTCCATATAAACATTGTTCATTAATTATATAAGGTACGTTTACTTCTAAATATTTATGTTTTTGAGTGTGTATATCCAACATGAATTGTCCTAAAGCTCGATGCAGCAAAGCTATTTTTCCTTTCATAATAACAAATCTACTTCCTGTAATTTTAGATCCAGATTCCCAATCTAAACCATTCATTTTGTTTCCTAAAGAAACATGATCTTGTACTAAAAAATTAAATTTTTTAATTATTCCCCAAGTATATATTTCTTTATTATCTAAATAAGATTTTCCTATTGGTACATCTTTTGCAGGAATATTAGGAATATTACAATATTCATCTAAAATTATTTTTTTTAAATCTTTTAATTTTTTTTTTAAAAATATTAATTCTAACGATATTTTTTTAACTTGTTTTTTTAATTTTTTTATATCTTGTTTTAAATGTATTTTTTCAGTTATTAATTTAATTATATTATTTCTATCAAATTGTTTTTTTTCTGTTGTAATTTGTAGATATTTTCTTTTTTTTTCTAATTGAGAAATTTTTTTTACATTTAATACAAAACCTCTTGTATGGAGTTTTTGTGAAATATTTTGTAAATTTTTTCGTAATAATTTTGGATCTAACATAATTAATTTTTCAATTTTGTGATTAAAATAAATTGTATATTATAAAAGTATAAATGAAATATAGATATTTTTGTAAAATTAAAAAATTTATATATTTGTTTTTTTTAAAATTTATAAATTTATTTTATACAGTATAATTTTTTATATATATTGTAATATATAATACTGTTAATACATGTTTAAATAAATAAAAAAATAAATTTTTTTGAATACTATTTATAAAAAAGGATATAATTAATGGAAAAAATTAACAAAGTAATCATTATTGGAGCAGGACCTGCCGGATATACTGCTAGTATATATGCAGCTAGAGCAAATTTAAAACCTATTTTGATAACAGGGAATATGATAGGAGGTCAATTAGTTAATACTAATGAAATAGAAAATTGGCCAGGAGAAGAAAAAAAAATAACAGGTTTAGATTTAATGTTGAGAATGAAAAATCATTCTGAAAAATTTAAAACTAAAATTATTGTAGATGAAATTAAATCAGTTAATTTTACACCTCCAGTATTTTCTTTATTAGGTTATAAAAATAAATATTCTAGTAAAACAATAATAATTGCTACTGGAGCTTCTCCAAAGTATTTAGGATTAGAATCTGAAAAAAAATTTTTTGGAAAAGGTGTATCTTCTTGTGCTACTTGTGACGGATTTTTTTTTAAAAACGAAATTGTTGCTGTTATAGGAGGAGGAAATACAGCGATTGAAGAAGCATTATATTTATCAAAAATTGCACAAAAAGTATATCTAATTCATAGAAGAAATTATTTTACAGCAGAAAAAATTTTAGTAGAAAGAATGTTAAAAAAAGTATATGAAAAAAAAATTATTTTGTATAAAAATTGTGTTGTTCAAGAAATATTAGGAAATAAATTAGGAGTAAAAGGAATTATAATAAAAAAATTGTTATCAAAAAATAATATATTTATTGCAAAAATAATTAATTTAAAAGTAAAAGGTGTTTTTGTTGCCATTGGACATACTCCGAACACCAGTATGTTTAAAGATCAAATAAATATGAATAATCAGTATATAGAAATAAAAAGAGGAAAACATGAATTTTTTACACAAACTAGTACACCAGGCATATTTGCTGCAGGTGATGTAATAGATCATGTATATAAACAAGCAATTACTGCTGCAGCAAGTGGTTGTATGGCAGCTTTAGATGTAGATAGATATTTAAATCAATAATTTTTTTAAACTAAAAAATTTAAATTTACTATTATAAGGTTAATTTTATGTCAAAAGAAGATAATATTGAAATGCAAGGAACAGTAATAGATACTTTACCTAATACTATGTTTAGAGTAAAGCTTGAGAATGATCATACGATCATAGCACATATTTCTGGTAAAATGAGAAAAAATTATATTAGAATATTAACAGGAGATAAAGTAACAATTGAATTGACACCTTATGATTTGAGTAAAGGAAGAATAATTTTTAGAAGTAGATAAATTATATATTAGAAAAAAATACATAATAATAAAATATTTTTATATAAAATAATTTTATACAAATATATGTTATGTATTTTAAATAAAATATGATAAAAAATTAATATTTAAATAATTAATAATAGTATATATATAAAAAAATATGAAAATTATAAAAAGGTATTTAATAGATAATGCGTACAGAATATTGTGGAAATCTTCGATTTAAACATATTAATCAAACTGTTATTTTATGTGGCTGGGTTGATAAATATAGAAATTGCGGTAATTTTATTTTCATAGATATGAAAGATAGAGAAGGTATTATACAAATAGTTTTTCAATCTAAAAATAAAAAATGTTTTGAAACAGCTAGTATTTTAAGAAGTAATTTTTGTATTCAAGTGACAGGAAAAGTTGTTTTGCGTAAAGGAAAAAAAAACATTAATTTAATAACAGGGGAGATAGAAGTTATAGCAAATTCAGTCAATATATTAAGTAAATCGAAACCTTTACCGATCAATTTTAATGTTATAAATAAAGAAAACATTTATTTAAAATATAGATATTTGGATTTAAGAAGATTATCTTTAATGCATAATTTTAAAATAAGAAGTAAAGTAGTTGCATATATAAATCAATTTATGGATAAGAATGGTTTCATTCAAATTGAAACTCCTATTTTAACTCAATCAACACCAGAAGGAGCAAGAAATTATATTGTTCCTAGTAGATTACATAAAAAAAAATTTTATGCTTTACCTCAATCACCTCAATTGTTTAAACAATTGTTAATGATTTCAGGGTTTGATCGATATTACCAAATAGTAAAATGTTTTAGAGATGAAGATTTAAGATCAGATAGACAACCTGAATTTACACAAATTGATATAGAAGTATCTTTTATGCATGCTTTCCAAGTTCGTAAAATAGCAGAAAAAATGATTAAGAATATATGGAAAAATATAAAGAAAATAAAATTAAAAAAATTTCCTATATTAACTTTTAAAAAATCACAAAACTTATATGGTACTGATAAACCAGATTTGCGTAATCCTCTAAAATTAGCAAATATAACGAATATTTTATATAATTATATTGATATAAAAAAAAATAAATCAAAAAATGTATTTATATCTATAACAGTTCCTGATAAAAAAAATATTTTTATAGAAAAAAATTCAGAATATATTAAAAAATATACCAAAAAATTTTTTTTAAAAAATTTTTTTTTCATAAAAATTAAAAAAAATTTAGAAAATAAAACAAAAATAATAAGTAATTTTATAAATAAAATAAGTAGAAAAGATATTGAAAAAATTTTTTTAAAAAATAAATCGTTAAAAACAGATATAGTATTTTTTTCCTATGATGAAAAAAAAATAATTTATGAAAAAATGGGAAAATTAAGAATACAACTAGGAAAAGATTTTGAATTAATTAATTATTCAGATTTTAAACCTTTATGGATAAAAGAATTTCCTATGTTTATTAAAAATATAGAAGACAATACATTATCCAGTATGCATCATCCATTTACCGCTCCAAAAAATAATAGTATACATAAATTATTATCTAAACCAGAAAAATCGATTAGTCAAGCATATGATTTAGTTATTAATGGATATGAAATTGGAGGTGGATCTGTTAGAATTCATAGTAAAAAATTGCAACAAACTGTTTTTAATTTAATTAATATGAGTAAAAAAATACAAAAAAATAAGTTTGGATTTTTTTTAGAAGCTTTGGATTATTCTCCTCCTCCTCATGCTGGATTAGCTTTTGGTTTAGATCGCATTATTATGTTATTAACAAATAGTAAAAATATTAGAGATGTAATTGCTTTTCCAAAAACTAACCAAGCAATGTGTTTATTAACTAATGCACCTAGTAACATTGATATGATATAACTGGTTGTATATATAATTTTTTAGATAATAGTATTATATAAAAAATTATATTAAAAAATAAATTAACTTATTTTTTTTAAATTGTTAAAGTTATAAATATTTTATAAAAAAATTAAAAATAATAAAATATTAATGATATTTTTATCAAATTTTATAACTTTATATATATTTTTTTATTGTACTTGTAGTATTCTGCTAGAATTAGTTTTTCCTTTAGAACCCATAATATCTCCTTGAGTAACGATAACTAAATTACCAATGAATAAAAATTTTTTTTCTACTAATTTAGTTATTGCTTCTTGAGTCGCCTTCAATCCTTTTTTTTTGGTATCAAAATATACAGGAGTAACACCTCTGTATAAAGATGAAAAATATAAAGTTTTTATATTCTTAGATAATGCAAAAATTGGTAATCCTGAAGTAATACGTGAAGTTAGCAATGCTGTTTTACCTGATTCTGTCATAGTAATAATTGCTACTACTCCTTTTAAATGATTAGCAGAATACATTGCAGACATAGATATTGCTTCTTCAATAGTTCGAAATTGTAGATCTATTCTATGTCTAGAAACATTAATACTAGGCATTTTTTCTGCACCTTTACAAACTTTATCCATACATTGTATTGTTTCTATTGGAAATTTTCCTGTTGCTGTTTCAGAAGATAACATTACTGCATCTGTACCATCTAAAACTGCATTCGCAACATCCATAACCTCTGCTCTTGTAGGATAAGGATTATCTATCATTGTTTCCATCATTTGTGTAGCTGTAATTACAAACTTATTCAGTTTTCTAGCCATTCTGATTAGTTTTTTTTGTATGCCTACTAATTCTGGATATCCTATTTCTACTCCTAAATCTCCTCTTGCTACCATTATTCCATCTGAAGATAAAATCATTTCTTTCATAATTGCATCGTTAGAAACTACTTCTGCTCGTTCTATTTTTGCAATTATTTTTGCCTGACTACCTTCTTGAATAAGTAATTTTCGAGCTAATGCTAAATCTTTAGATGATCGAGGAAATGAGATAGCTAAATAATCTATATTCATTTTAGCAGCAGTAACAATATCTTGTTTATCTTTTTCTGTAATGGAATTAGCAGATAAACCTCCTCCAATTTTGTTTATTCCTTTATTATTAGATAAAAATCCTCCTAATATTACTTTGGTAAAAATTTTTAAACTATCTATTTTTATTACTTCTAATTGAATTTTTCCATCATCTAATAATAGATTATCTCCTATAATAAGATCTAAAGGCAATTTTTCATAGTCTACACCTACAATTTTTTCATTTCCTAACTTATTTTTGTAATTTACATCCAATATAAAAATATTGTTAACTTTTAAATATATTTTAGAATTTTGAAATTTCGAAATTCTAATTTTTGGGCCTTGTAAATCACCTAAAAGAGCAACATGACATCCTGTATTTTTTCTTATTTCTTGAATTTTTTTAACTCTTTTAAAATGATCTTTAACCATTCCATGGGAAAAATTTAATCGTAATACATTTACTCCGTATTGAATTATTTTTTTTAAAATATCATCTTTATCTGTCGATGGTCCTAATGTAGCAACAATTTTTGTTCTTCTCATTCTTTGATTCATTTTAATTATTATTCCTTAAAAAATAAAGTATATAAATTTGTATATATATATTATAAAATATCTATCCATATATTTTATTAAAAATATTTATTTATAATAGATATTATATATAAAAAATATATTTTTTTTTATTTAAAATATCCATATTATTTTTTTAACTATACGTATAGTATATTTTTTATTCAAATTTGTTTAATTTTTTTTTAAAAATTTTTTATTTTTATTAAAAAAATTATTTTTATAGTTTTTATTTTTATCTTATTTAATGGAAGAATAATAAAATGAATAAATCAAAAAATATAGATTGCGACATTATCATTTTTGGAACAAAAGGTGATTTAGCTCAACGAAAATTATTTCCTGCAATTTATAAATTAGAAAAATATTGTAAGTTACACACTAATACTCGTATTATTGGAGTAGGTAGAGCTACATGGAATATTAATGAATATTTAAATATTATAAAAACATCTTTAGAAAAATTTTCGAAAGAAAAAATAAATAATACAGTTTGGATCAAATTAAGAAAAAGAATTAATTTTTGTAATTTAGATGTTAATTATATTGAACATTTTGTTTATTTAAAAAAAATGTTAACAAGTAAAAATAAATTATTAATAAATTATTTAGCTATGCCTCCTAATACTTTTTCAATTATTTGTAAAGGTTTAGCCTCTATACAATTAAATTTAAAAAATTCACGAATTATTTTAGAAAAACCAATTGGATCATCACTAAAAACATCTTTAGATATTAATAAACAAGTAAGTAAATATTTTTTAGAATCTCAAATATTTAGAATAGATCATTATTTAGGTAAAGAATCAATATTGAATTTATTATCATTCAGATTTGCTAATCCTATTTTTATGAATATTTGGAATAATCAATTTATTGATCATATACAGATTACTGTATCAGAAAAAATAGGAATTGAAGGCAGGTGGAATTATTTTAATAATTCTGGTCAGATTCGAGATATGATACAAAATCATTTATTACAAATTTTAACACTTATATCAATGAAAAAACCGATAAATCTTAAATCAGAAAGTATTCGGTGTGAAAAAGTAAAAATTTTACAATCTCTTAGAATGATTACAAATAAGGATGTAATGGATAATGTAGTATTAGGACAATATTCATCTGGTATAATAGATGGAATAAAAGTTCCTTCTTATTTAACAGAAGGAAATGATAAAAATAGTTTGACAGAAACTTATGCTGCAATAAAAGTACATATTGATAATAAGAATTGGAAAGGAGTACCTTTTTATTTAAGAACAGGAAAAAGATTACATAAAAAATTTTCTGAAATTGTAATTTTTTTTAAACCTATTAAAAAAAATATTTTTACACGGTATGATAATTTTAAAAAAAATAATAAAATTATTATTAGATTAGAACCTAATGAAGGAATAAAAATAGATTTTTTAAATAAAAATCCAGGATTAGAAACTGAATATATTTTAAAAAATACAAATATGAATTTTTATTATAAGAAATCTTTTAAAAATTTTAATTTAATTGAAGCGTATGAACGTTTAATTTTAGAAAGTATTAGAGGAGAACAAACTTTGTTTGTTCATAAAAATGAAGTAGAAGCATCATGGAAATGGATTGATGTATTAATAAAATCATGTAAATCAGAGTATAATATACCTAAAATTTATAAATCTGGTACATACGGACCGATTGAGTCAATACAATTAATTAATAAAGATAATCGTGAGTGGTATTAAAAATTTTTTATTTTTTTATAAATAAATATATTAAAAAAATTAATTTTTATTAAAATTATATATTATAAAAAGTAATTTTTTAGTATAAAAATTTTAATATGAAAACATTTTTTTTTGAAATATTAAAATAAAATTTTAATTATTAATATTATTTTTAAAAAATATCAATAAATTATAATTTATGCATATTGTTTTATACTTAAATATTTATTTTTAATCGATATTTTAAAAAAAATAAAAAATAATGTTGATAATGATTTATTCAATAAATTAATTTATCAAATTGAAATAATATTAATTTATAAAAAATAATAACGAATAAATAATTTTTTATTATTTTGTTCAGATAGTATCAATTTATATTTTTTAAAATATATTTTATTGAATTTAAAAAAAATATCAATTACTTCATTTATTTTAATAAATAACAAATGTTATTTATTACAAATATAAGATAAAAAATTTAGTATATATAATATTTTTATTATTAATATTTTGTTTTAAATATGAATAAATAATAAAATAAAAATATTAATTTTAATAAATTTTTTATTTTTTGAATTTTTAATAATTAATTTTTGAAATATTAATAAAAAAAAATAATATACGAATATATTTTTAAAAAAAAAGATTATATATTATATATAGAATCTGTTAATGTAATAAAAATAATTTTCTTATTTTAAAAAATTTAAAAAATAATAATATGAAAAAATAAAATTTTAGAATATTTGTTTATATTTATTCAAAAATTTTTTATTTTTTTATATTATTTTAGTGTTATATTTTATAAAAAACAAAATAATTTATTTTCAGTAAAAAATTAAGTAAAATATTTATTTTATTTTGGTAAATAAAAAAATAATTTTTAATATTAATAAAAATAAATTATGCATTAAAATATAATTTTTTTTAAATTATATATCATAATAATACTATTATTTCCTATTTTTTTTAACGGAGTATTAATGATAGTTCTTTTAGAACCGTCGGTTTGGGCTGGTCTTTTTGCATTAGTTGTTTTAGAAATAATTTTAGGATTGGATAATTTATTATTTATTACTATTTTAGTTTCAAAACTACATCCTATAAAAAGAGATAAAGCACGTATACTAGGATTAATTTTAGCATTTTTTATGCGAATTGGATTACTTTCGATAATGTCTTGGATTACAACTTTAACTTATCCAATTATAAATAATCAGTATTTTTCTTTATCAGGTCGAAATCTTATATTATTAATAGGAGGTTTATTTTTATTATTCAAAGCTACAATAGAATTACATGATCGATTAGAAAATAGTCGAAAAGTTGTTTTAAAAAACAAAACTTATTCAAAAGTATGGGTAATAGTTTTACAAATAATTTTCTTAGATGCGATATTTTCCTTGGATTCTATCGTAACTGCTATAGGAATAGTAAATCAATTATTCATGATGATAATAGCTATTTTTATATCTATGATAATTATGTTTTTTTCATCTAAAGCCTTAACTAAATTTATTACATTACATAAAACTGTAGTCGTATTATGTTTAAGTTTTTTATTAATAGTCGGTTTAAGCTTAGTATCAGAATCATTAGGATTTTGTATTCCAAAAGGTTATTTATACGGAGCGTTAATATTTTCTGTTTTTATTGAATTTTTTAATCAAATATCTCGAATGAATTTTATTAAACATCAATCTAAAATACCTATCAGACAAAGGGCAGCAAAAGTTATTTCTAGAATAATTAAAGGAAATCAACAAAAATATCAATTAGAAATCAAAAAAAGTAACAATCCATATTTATTACCTCAAAAAAATAATGAATTTGATTTTTTTAAAGATGAAGAAAGATTTATGTTACAAGGTGTATTAACTTTATCTGGTAGATCTATTAGAAGTATTATGACTCCAAGAAGAGAGATTTCTTGGATCAATGTAGAAGATACAAATAATAGAATAAGAAAAAAGCTTTTATCTAGTCCACATAGTTTATTTCCTGTTTGTAAAGGAGAATTAGATGAAATTATTGGAATTGTAAGAGCTAAAGAATTATTAGTATCAATTGATAATAAAGAAAATTTATTAGTTTTTGCAAAAAAAAATATTCCTATTGTTATACCAGAAACTTTAGATCCAATAAATTTGTTAAACGTTTTAAGAAAATCAAAAGGAAATTTTGTAATTGTAAATAATGAATTTGGAGTTGTTCAAGGGTTAATTACTCCTTTAGATGTATTGGAAGCAATTGCTGGAGAATTTCCTGATTCTGATGAAACTCCAGATATAATTATGGAAAAAAATGGTAGTTGGTTAGTAAAAGGAGGTACAGATTTACATTCTCTAGAAAGAGTGTTGGATACACATTCTTTAATAAATAATAAAAAAAATTATGCTTCTTTATCAGGTTTATTAATATCTCAACAAGGAAAATTACCTCAATCTGGAGAAATAATTAAAATTTTTCCTTTTTGTTTTTATATTGTTTCTTCTACAGATTATCATATTGATTTAGTAAGAATTACTAAATGTTCATTGTAACATTTTATTTTTTTTAAAAATAAAAATTTTTTATTAATTAAAATTAGGTAAATATCATGACTACTATACTATCTTTAGATACTTCTTTTAAAAATATTTCTGTAGCATTGCTAAAAAATAGTATTATTACTGACATAGTTTTGAAAAATCAAAGCAGTAATTCTGAAGAAATATTACCATTAATAAAAAAAATACTGGAAATAAAAAAAACTAAATTACAAGAAATAGATGCTATTGCATTTACAAATGGTCCTGGTCGATTTTCCGGTATTAGAATGTCAAATAATATTGCACAAGGATTATCTTTAGTACACAAAATTCCTTTAATACATGTTTCAACATTAATTGTAATTTCTGAATTTGTTAGAAAATTTTATTTTATAAAAGAGAAAATATGTGTTTGTATGAAAGCAGATACAAAATCAGTTTATTGGGGATTATTTCATTATAATAAAAAACAAAAATGGGAAGTTTGTGAAAAAGAAAAAAATATTACAAATTTAGATTTATATCAAAAATTAAAAAATATAGATAAAAAAATTGTATTAATCGGAGATATATGGAGTAAGAAATTCATTTTAGATAAAGATATATTTATACATAATAAAATTATATATATAGAAAGTCCTAATGCAAGAGATATTATACCTTTTGCATTATCTAATTTTATAAAAAAAAATACATTACATCCAGAAAATTCTTTTCCGAATTATATAAATTCTTTTTAAGAATTAATTAATAATTTTAAATTATTAATAGTACATTTTTTAATTATAAATCTATTCAGGTAAAATAATATTTAATTCTAATATGAAATAATCTTTTTCTTTTTTATTATATTGTATGGTAATCATATTTGCATTAATATTTGTATATTTACATATTACTTGTATAATTTCTTTTTTTAAGTTAGGAAAATAATTAGGTTTTTTATAGTATTTATTTTTTTTTTCAATGATAATTTTTAATCTTTTTTTTGCAATATTAGCAGTATCATTTTTTTTTTTTGATACAAAAAAATTTATTAAAGACATTTTATCTCCCGAATAATCTTCTTAAAAAACTTTTTTTTCTTTTAATAAAACGAAAAGGTAATTTTTCTCCTAAAATTCTTTTTACAGTGTCATTATAAGCTTTTCCTGCATTAGAATTTTTATTTAAAATAATTGGAATTCCTTTATTAGATGCATTTAAAACTGAATAATCTTCAGGTATAACACCTAAAATAGGTATTTGTAAAATTTCTAATACATCTTCTATACTCAACATATCTCCTTGTTCAACTCTTGTTGGATTATATCTAGTTAATAAAATATGTTCTTTAATAGGGTCTTTGTTTTTTTCAGATCTTTGAGATTTAGAAGATAATATTCCTAAAATTCTATCTGAATCTCTAACAGAAGAAATTTCTGGATTAGTAGTAATTATAGCTTCATCAGCAAAATATAATGCAGAAATAGCTCCATTTTCAATTCCTGCAGGAGAATCACAAATAATAAATTGAAACCCCATTTCAGATAATTCTTGTATAACAGCATGAACTCCGGATTTACTTAAATATTCTTTATTTTTTGTTTGTGACGCAGGTAAAATAAATAAGTTTTCTATTCTTTTATCTTTTATCAAAGCTTGATTTAAATTAGCTTCTTTTTGAATTACATTGATAAAATCATATACTACTCTACGCTCACAACCCATTATTAAATCCAAATTTCTTAAACCTATATCAAAGTCTATTACAACAGTTTTTTTACCTTGTAAAGCTAATCCAGCAGATATAGATGCACTAGAAGTTGTTTTTCCTACCCCTCCTTTTCCAGAAGTTACTACAATAATTTTTGCGGACATATATTTTCCTTATTTTTTTAATTTAATTTTAAAGCATCTAGAAAACCATTTTTTAAATAAAAATTTACACTTTTTCCAATTAATTTTTTTGGTATTTGATCAATGAGCCAATATTCTCCAGATATAGATATTAATTCAGAAAAATTTTTAGTACAAAATATTTGACTTTCCTGATTTCCATCAGCTCCAGCTAATGCTCTTCCATATAATGAACCGTAAATATGTATATTTCCGTTAGAAATAACTTCTGCACCAGAACTTACATTATTAATAATAATTAAATCTGCGTTACGAGAATAAATTTTTTGACCGGAACGAACAGGAGTATTGATGATATAATTTTTTTTTATTATTTTATTGTTTTGATATTTTAAAAATTTTTTATTTTTTGTTGTAAGAAAAGGTGTTCCGGATTTTATAATTTTTTTTTTTAAAATTTCATTATTACATCCCGTAAATCCCATAATAGATAAATTCATTGAAGTAATAATTTTTTTTATTTTTATCCAATTTATATTAGGAGATAATGAAGATATATTGATAACAACTGGAGAATTATTAAAAAATTTTGGGAAAATTTTTATTTTATTTTCTAAATATTTTTTGATTATTTCTGAATTATCACTTTTTAAATAAATTACTATACAGTTAAAATTTTTTTCTTTTAATTCAAATATTTTTTTCATACTTACTATTCACTCAAAAAAAAATTATATATATATTTTTTTAAATTTATTTAAATATTATATATTTTTTTTAAAAAATATTATGTTTAATAATAAAATAAATTTTAAAAATAGAAATTTTTTAAACATAAATTTAATAAAAATTTTTTAAATAATAAAAATATTTATTTTTTTAAACAAAAAATATTTTTAAAATATACTTTATATAGATTATTCAATAAAAATATTTAATATAAATAAATATATTCATAGTATACTATTTATTTTTATAAGAAATAATATATTAAATTTATAATAATAAAAATAGGATTTTTTAAAAATGTTAAATTTTAATGAATTAAATTCAATTTTTATTGAATATAAAAAATTTTTTTTAAAAAAAAATTTTTTATTATGTGGATCAATTAAAATAAATGATTTTTATTTTTTTTTTAAAAAAAATTCTATATTTTACATTGAAAAATATGACCAATGGAAATTAATATATAAAAATTATAAAAATACATATTTCAATACAGTAATTAATAAAAAAATTGTTAAAAAAATTAATGTAGTAATTTATTTTTGGCCTAAAGATAAAAAAGAAGCAATATTTCAGATATTAAACATTTTATCTGTATGTTCTAAAAAAACTGAAATTTTTATAGTAGGAAGAAATAAAAGCGGAATAAATAGTTGTATGAAATTGTTTCAAAAATGGATTTTTTTAAAAAAAAAAAAATATAAAAAAAAATGTTCTTTATTCCATGGAATAATTTTAAAAAATACATATTTTTCAATTAAAAATTTCTATCATAGATATATATGGAATGATATTAAGATTTATGTTTTACCTGGTGTATTTGGATATAAAAAAATAGATGCAGGAACAAAATTATTAATTTCTACTATAAAAAATATTAAAAATAAAAAAGTTTTAGATTTATGTTGTGGTGTAGGAATTATAGGTATTTATATAAAAAAAAATTTTTCTACATGTTCTGTAACTTTATCAGATAATAGTAAATATGCATTAAATTCTAGTAAAAAAACATGTATGTATAATAATACACAAGTTAAAATTATTCCTAGTAATTTATATGAAGATATTCATGAAAAATTTAATTTAATATTTTCTAATCCTCCTTATCATGAAAATTTATCTATTAGTACTATTTATATTAAAAAAATTATTTTTAATTCTAAAAAATATTTATTCAAAAAAGGAATATTAAGAATCGTATTAAATAATTTTTTATCTATAAAAAATATAATTCCTTTTTTTAAAATAATAAAAAAAAATAATAAATTTACAGTTTATGAAATAAAAAATTAAAGTTTTATTACCCAGAGCGGGACTTGAACCCGCAAAGCTGTTAAGCCGAGGGATTTTAAGTCCCTTGTGTTTACCGATTTCACCATCCGGGCTTTTTATTAAAAAATTTTATCAGGCGCATCCCGGAATTGAACCGAGCTAAACGGATTTGCAATCCGCTGCATAACCGATCTGCCAACGCGCCAATAATTATTTTAAAAATAAATTGTAACTTAATTTTTAATTTTTATCAATACTTTAATAATTTTAATATTAAATATTAAAAATAATTATCTTGTTTTTTTTTATTTTTTATAATATTATAAAAAAATCTTTAGGAGGAGTGGCCGAGTGGTTTAAGGCAGCGGTCTTGAAAACCGCCGATGATAATATCATCCGAGAGTTCGAATCCCTCCTCCTCCATAAAAAATAAAATTTAAAGAAAATAATTTTTTATTTTAGAAAATTTACATTAATATAATTTTTTATTATATTTTATATTATAACCTAAAAAAAATAATGTCATTGTATAAATAAATATAGAAATAAATAAAATAATAAATAATCTTGTTATTCTAAAAATATTTGAACCTTCATTCCAAACATTTATTAATTTCAAAAATAATATTAAAAAAAATATCATAGATATAGATGAAATTAATATTCTATAAAAAAATTTTTTCCATTTATTACAAGGTATAAAAAATTTTTTTTTAAATAAATAATATATTAATATTACAAAATGAATCCATGATCCGATAACAGAAGAAAAAATTAAACCAACATGACGGTATTTTACTACCAGTAAAAAATTCATGCATTGTGTTAAAATTATAGATATAATGTAAGAATTTATGGGTATTTTTAAATTTTGTCTTGAATAAAAAGCTGGAGATACAATTTTTATTAAAATAAAAGCCATAAGACCTATAGAATAAGCTGATAATGCTTTTGAAGTCATTATGCTATCAAAATAATTAAAATATCCGTATTGAAACAAAGAAACAATAATAGGATAGGAAAAAATACCAATAATTATTGAACAAGGAATTCCTAATACTATTGATAATCTTAACCCCCAATCCAATAAGTTATTGTAATCTTTTTGATTACCACGGGAAAAAATTTTAGATAAAAAAGGTAGTAATACTGTACTTAACGATATTCCTATAATACCAACAGGAAACTCCATGATTCTATTTGCATAATATATCCAAGATATTGAACCTGAAGCAATATATGAAGAAAAAAAACTATTAAAAAGAAAAGATAATTGACTAATAAAAAATCCTAATACTATAGGAGATAATATTTTTATTAATTTTAGTAATTTGATTTGAAAAATATTTATTTTAGGTATTACTAACATATTTATTTTTTTTAAAAATGGAATCTGATATATAAATTGGAATATAGATCCTAAAATTACACCCCATGCTAAACTAAATATAGGAATAAAAAAATATGAACTAACAAAATATACACAAGAAATTAGAATTATATTAAAAATAACAGGTGACAAAGCGGGTATCAAAAAATAGTTATAAGAATGTAATATAGATGAAATAAAGATAGCTAATGAAGAAAATAGTACATATGGAAACATGATTTGTAATAAATGTACTGTTAAACTAAATTTAATGGTATTAATATCAAAACCAGGAGCAATAATTAAAACTATATATTTTGAAAAAAAAATACCTACAACACTAATTAAAGAAACAATTATAATTGTTGCACAAAAAACACTCGAAACAAATTTTTTAAGAAATTTATTATTTTTTTTATTATTTTTATATCCAATTAAAATTGGAAGAAATGCTTGAAAAAATATTCCTTCAGAGAAAAATTTTTTTAAATAATTAGGTACTTTAAAAGATAAAAAAAAAGCATCAGTATATATTTGTGCTCCAAACATTTGAGCAATTAAAACATCGCGAAAAAAACCTAAAATTTTAGAAAATAGAGTAATAAATCCAATAGAAAAAATTGATTTTAATAAATTCATATTATTACGCCTTCTAAAACTTTTATAATTAAGTTTTAACTTTTTTAATAGAGAGTAATAAACATAAAAATTTTTAAAAAAAATATATCATTTGAATTAAAAAATAATTTTTTATATATTTTAAAATTATTATGTTAAATACAATTTTAGTATTAAAATAATTTTTTAACAAATTTTAAAAAAATTATTGCAATAATTTTTTATAAAAAATTTTAAACTTTGTAATTTTATATGAATTTTTAATTATTTTGTGAATAAATATTTTTAGGAAGTATTTTTTTATTTTAAAAATAAAAATATATTTATGTATCAAATAAAAATGTTATTTATAAAATCTAAATTTTTGAATATATATAAAAATACTAAATAAAATTAAAAGAAAAAATTTATTTTTAATAAAATTTTTTATAATAGTTATTATAATATTATATTTTAATTTTAAAAAAAAATAAACTAAAAATTTTTTATAAGAATTATAAAATATATATAGATTTAAAGATATAAAAATGATATATCATTTTAATAAATAAAATTATTTTAAAAAATTTTATATTTTTTATTGACATAACTAAAATGTTTATATTTAATATTTTGTATTTTTAATATAGAGAAAAAATATGCCTTTTAATATTAACGAAGAATTTAAAATAAATAAGGATATGTTGAATTTAAGATCTTTTCAAGAAGAAATAATTGCATCTAATATTGCAAATGCAGGAACTAAAAATTATAAAGCAAGAAAAATAAATTTTCAGAAAGAAATGAAAAATATAATTGATAGAAATTCTAAATCTAACAATATTCATATTAATGAAAAATTTAATTTAGAAAAATCAAAATATTATAGTATACCGCATGTCTATACTGTTAAAAAAGCAAATTCAATAAACGGAAATACAGTAAATATGGATGAAGAAAGAATAAACTTAATTAAAAATAGTTTAAAATATCAAGAAGAAATTATTTTATTGAATAATAAAATTAAAAATATATTATTGGTATTACAGGAATAAATTTTAAAAAATTTAAATAAATTAATTATTTTTTTATTTAAATTAAAAATATTAAATTTTATTTTCTAGTATTTTAATTATTAAATATTTTTTAAATTTATAAGTTATATAAAAATTTTTTATTATTGTATTTTTAATGTTTTTTAATTTTTAAAAAAGGTTAATATTGTGTCTTTATATACCACATTAAATATAGTATCATCAGCAATGAATGCACAAACTAAAAAAATTAATACTTGTGCTGAAAATTTAGCAAACTCAGAAACATTTATTTATGAAAATGGAAAATATTTGCCTTATCAAGCTAAAAAAGTCGTAATGCAATTTAATTGTTTTGATAAAAGAAATAAATTAATTGGTGGAATAAAATCAAAAGTTGTAGAATCGAAAGAAAAAAAAGGAAAATTAATATATAATCCTGATCATATTTTTGCATCAAAAGATGGTTTTGTTAATTATCCAAATATAGATGTAATATCTGAAAATATTAATGCAATGGAAGCAGTTCGTAGTTACGAATCTAATATATCACTTTTAAATACAATTAAATATATGATATTACAAACTTTAAGTATAGGAAAATAATAATAAAAATAATTAATAATATAATAAAAATATAAGGAAAGATTATGTTTATAAATACAAACACTATCCCTTTTAAAAATTTATATCAAACAGAATCAATAAAAGATGCTCCTTTAATTCAGAATAACCCTTCTAATTTTTCTTCAAATTTAAATATTAAAAATATAATAGATAAACTTCCTAATGTTAAAAATAATGTTATCAGAATTGTATCTGAAGAATTTTCACATCAAGATCCTATAAATCCGAATAAAAATGATAATTTTGTAAAAAGAATATTAGATGGTTTTACTTCAGATGCATTTTTAAAAATAGATAAAAGGATGAAACACATAGATGATGAATTAAAAGATATGATAAAAATGCAAAAAAGTAGAAAAAAAGCAGATGCAGAAAATAAAAAAATTTTCAAAAGACGTAAAGCTCGTAAAAGAAAAAAAATACGTAAAGTTAATAATCGTGAATTAGTAAAAAGTGATATTGTATTTTATCAAAAAGGAACAGATACAATAAGAATAGGATACAAATTACCAAAAAATGTTAGAGTTGTTTTAATGAGAATTTCTAAAATAAAAACTAATGAAGGAGTATTTTATAAAAAAATTACTACTAATGCAGCAGGATTAAATATTTGTAATTGGGATTTTAAAGATTATGAAAATAATCCAGTTCCTTATGGAACATATAAAATAAAAATTTATGCAAAAAAAAATCACGATACATTTCCTATTCAACCGTATGTAACTAAAGGAGCAATATATTAAAATATAAAATTTTAGGTAGAAAATAATTTTTATACATAATTTTTATATGCTTTAACTTATATTGAAAGTAAATATAGAAATTATTTTATTCAGATCATATAAGGAAAAAAAATGCCATACATTTCAAAAATTAATAATTTATATAATAATTTTCAACAATTATATACTATTAATAAAAATAATTCTGGCTTAGAAAATATTGAAAAACAAAAAAAAAATATTGTTTCTAAACCTAAAAATTTTATAAATATGATGAACTATTCTAGTTTTTATAAATCTTGTAATAGTTCTAATAATAATGAAGAAAATCCTCCTTTAGATTTAAAACACATAAATAGAAAAGAAAAAGTACTTGAAGTATGCGTTGATGATTATGGATTTTTCAGAACTACTGATGATGATAAAAGATTATACGTAACCCATGATGATACATTTCATTTAGATAAAAAAAACAATTTAGTAACTTCAAGAGGATATTATATAGAAGGTTATGATGCAGGAAAATTATCTTCTAATGAAACACCTAAAGCTATTAATTTTAGTAAACACATGACTATACCAGGAAAAACAACCAATTTAATATCAATTAATACTGAATTAAATTCCAATACTGATATAAAACCATTTTCTAAATTTGATATGCACAAAAATAATTCCTATAATACAGTAATTCCAGTATTTGGTTATGATATTGATGGAAAAAAGTATGAAATAAAAATTTTTTGTGTTAAAAGATCTCCACATACATGGGAACTTTATCCATCATTTAGTAATCATAGAATATTTAACAAATCTTTTAAAATTGAATTTAATGAAGAAGGAAATATAATTTCTAAACCAATTTATAAAAATATTGCATTTCATAAATTAGGATATCCTGATACTCAAAATATGATAATAGATTTACGAGAATTAAAATCTAAAAGAATGAAATCTTCAAATATGAGTACAACAATAAAATTTTTGCAAAATGGAAAAGAATCATATGATTTAAAAGATTTAGAAGTAAATCATTCAGGAATGATATATGGTATATATACCAATAATGAAAAAATACCATTAAAACAACTTATATTAATAAGATTAAAAAATATCAAAAAAATAGAATATAGAGGTGGTTTTTTTTGGGAAATACCTAAAGATAAAATTTCTCCAAATAATCAAGAAGTTTCTATTCCAGGATCACCTAGATTTGGTAAAATATTGAATAAAAATTCCAAGGAATATGAAGCATATCATGAAAGTCAATTGCAAATAGGAAGAGAAATGCGAAAACAACAAGAATATGGTATATAAAATATTTTTAAATCATAAATTCTAATTTTAATTAGATAAAAATTAATAACGTAAGATAAGAAGAAAAATATGGATAAAGCTATATATTATGCAGCTAATAAAGCTAATTTTATTTTGAATAAGCAAGAAATTAATAGTAATAATATTACTAATATTTCTACACCAGGATTTAAAGAAAAATTTATTTCAATTTTAAATAAAAAAATTAACTCTAATAAAAATAATAAAATAAATAATAATATTGTTGAAATTTTTCAACCAAGTTTTAATAATTTTCCAGGTGTTTTAAAAAAAACAGATAAAATATTAGATATAGCTTTAAATAAAAAAGATTTTTGGTTTTCTGTTCTTAACGAAAATTTAAAAAAAACATTTTTTACAAGAAATGGAAATATTTCAGTTAACAAAAAAAATGAATTAAATATTTTAGGAAATCCTATTTTAGGAGATGATAATAAAAAAATTATCATTCCAAAAAACAGTAATATTAAAATATTACAAAATGGAATGATTCAAGTAATTATTCCAAATAATTTATCTGTTTTTAATAAAGTAATAGATATAGGAAAAATAAAAGTAACATACTTAAATAGAGATGAAATATATCAATCTAATTTCGGAAATTTATATCTTAAAAAAAATATAATTAAAAAAAATCGAATTAAAAAGAATAATTATAAAATTTTTTCTGGAACATTAGAAGATAGTAACGTTTCTCCTACTAATAGTATGGTAAATATGATTAGTAATGCAAGAGAATTTGAAATGAACATGAAAATTATTTCTTATTGTAATGAAAAAGAAAAAATGGCCAATCAATGTATGATTGTAAATAATTAATTTAAACAAATATATTATAAAAAGGTAAAAATATGTTTCCATCTTTATGGATAGCAAAAACAGGGCTAGATGCCCAACAAATGAATATGGATATTATTGCTAATAATTTAGCTAACGTAAGTACAAATGGTTTTAAAAAGTCTCGTCCTATTTTTGAAGATTTAATTTATCAAAACTTAAGAGATTCTGGATCTAATTCTTCTAAAAATACTGTTATTCCTGTAGGATTACAAATTGGTACTGGTGTGCGACCACTTTCTACAGAAAAAATTTTTACACAAGGGAACTTATTAAAAACTGATTCCAATAAAGACATATCTATAAATGGAAAAGGTTTTTTTCAAGTATTGTTACCAGAAGGAAAAACTGCTTATACCAGAGATGGATCATTTCAAATTAATAATAAAGGTCAATTTGTAAACAATAATGGTTTTGTAATACATTCATCTGGAGGTATTTTTATACCTGAAAATGCAACGAGTATTAACATTGGAAAAGATGGTATTATAACAACTAAATTTCAAGGAAGTCATCAAAATTTTAATTCTGGTCAATTGAATATTGTATCTTTTATGAATGAATCTGGTCTAGAAAATTTAGGAGGTAATTTATATCAAGAAACAGATGCTTCTGGACCTGCTATTGAAAATATTCCAGGAACAAACGGATTAGGATCTTTATATCAAGGGTATACAGAAACATCTAATGTTAATGTAGCAGAAGAATTAATTAATATGATTAGAACTCAAAGATCATATGAAATAAATAGTAAAGCAATTAATATTTCAGATCAGATGTTACAAAAATTAACTCAATTATAAATTTCTAAAAATAATCAAAACATAAATTTTAAATTTTACACAAATTTATTTATTATTTATAATAAATAAAATATAAAAATAAGGAGTTTTATGTTAATAAAATCTTTATTACAAATTAGAAAATTTTTTTTTATAACTTTTTTATTGATTTCTTTAAACGGATGTACTCATTTATTAAATAATAACTCAAAAAAAAAAAAATTTTATCTGATACTTCAATTATAAAACCAATTATACCTGACGTATTAAAATTACAAGAATTAATGTCTAAAAAAAAAGATAAAAATTATTATTCTTTATTTGAAAATCAAAAAAAATATCATGTTGGAGATATAATAACTATTTCTCTTGAAGAAAATATTCGTGCTAAAAATAATTCTTTTACCAATTCTGATAATACTACAAATTCCGCTTTTGGATTAAATTCATTTCCACTTTTTATTAATAAAATTTTTAAAATTAATTATAATAAAGCAGTTTTCGATCAGTCTAATAAAAGTTTTGATAGTAATTCAGGAACAACAGGTGCAACAGATTCATTAAAAGGTCTAATTACTGTAACAGTAACAAAAATATTAGAAAATGGAAATATACAAGTAGCAGGAGAAAAACAAATTGGTATTAATAATACTACTGAATATATTCGATTTACAGGAGTAATCAATCCTAAAAGTATAGAAAAAGATAACATAGTTTCTTCTAATAAAGTAGCAAATACATATATTGAATATACTAATACTGGGTATGATAATTCATATAGTGCATCTAAATGGTTAAAAAATTGGTTTTTAAGTTTACTACCTGTATAAATATTTAATATTATCTAGTAATATAGTTATATATATTGCATAGAAAATAAAAAAGTTTTTTTTACTTTTGTAATAAAGGATAATATGTATAAGAATATATGTAGAATAATTTTTTTATTATGTACATTTTTTATTCCTGCTATTTCATATTCTCAAACAATTCGTGAGGTAGCATCTATTCAGGGAATTAGAGAATATCAACTAATTGGATATGGTTTAGTAGTTGGTTTAAATGGTACTGGGGATGAAATGGTAAATAATCCGTTTACATATAAAACGTTAGAGGATATGTTACATAATTTAGGAACAAAAATTTTTTCCAATAATATCCCGCAAATAAAAAATATAGCTTCAGTCATTGTTATCGGAAATATGAATTCATTATCACAGGAAGGTGAAAAAATAGATGTAGTTGTATCTTCTATAGGAAATGCAAAAAATTTAAATGGAGGTATTTTACTAATGACTCCTTTAAAAGGAATAAATAATAAAGTGTATGCTATTGCTCAAGGAAGAATAGAACAAAATAACAAATTAACAAATAAGAATATTAACAATTATAAAGAAATAAACAATTTTTTTACTACAAAAAATACAGGAACAATATTTAAAGGAGGTATCATTCAAAGAAAAAATATATATTCTTTAAATGAATTTGGTAATTTTAAGTTACAATTAAAAGAAGAAAACTATAATTTAATTCAAAAAATATGTTCTACTATTAATAGACATTATTTTAATATGGCAAAACCAATAAATTCAAAAATAATTCAGTTAAATATGTATTCAAAAAATATTTCTGATCGAGTAAAAATATTATCTAAATTAGAATCTTTAGAAATAGATAATTTTTTAAATATTGAAAAAACAAAAAATAATACAGTATTTTTTAATAATATAAATCGATCATTTTTTTTTAATAAAAATATAAAATTAAATTCTTTTTTTCTTTCATATAAAAATTTTTTTATTATATTTAATAATAAAAAATTAATTATTTTAAATAAAACAGAAAAAAATTATATTAAAAAAATATTTACAAAAAATGTTACTTTAATTAATTTGATATATTATTTAAATAAATCACATTTTCCTAAACAAGATATTGTATATCTGTTAAAATTTATGCAAAAATCCCATTTTTTAACTAATAATATAGAAATATTATAATGAAAATATATTCGAAATATATAGAAGATAGTTATCCTTTCACACTACCAGCAGATATTAAAGAAAATTACTATAACGAAAAAAAAAATGAGTTATCAAAAAATATAGAAAGTATTTTTATAAATATTATAATTAAAAGCATGCGAAAAACACTTAATCAAAATGATTTATTTAGCAATGAACAATCAAAATTTTATACAAATATATATGACGAAAATTTATCTTCATTGATCAGTAAAAAAGGATTTGGGATTTCAGAAATAATATCAAAACAATTATATGAAAATAAAAAAAAATAAAAATACATCCCTTTTTTTTATTTTTTGAAAAGGGATGTGAAAAAAATAAAATTATTAATCAATAATAAGGAATACTAGCTGGAAAACTAGAATATTCAGTGGCTGCATGAACTCCGGCTGATTTTAAAATATAAATAATTTTACAAGAATTTATTTTTTTATTATTTTGATTACTTTTATAAATCATTAAGGAAATAGTATAAATAGAATTTTTTTTATTAAAATTAATTTTATCTTTAAAATTATATAAAATGTTATTTTTTTTTAAAAAACCAAAAATAACAATATTTTTATTTTTTTTTCTAATAATAAATTTTAAATTATAATGTATAAAAATAAAATATTTTAAATTAAAAAAAATTTTTATATTATTAATATTTAAAAATAAATTTTTTATTTTGATATTATAATATTGATATATATAAAAAAAATTTTTATTACATAAAATTATTTTTTTTTTTAATAAAAATGAATGATTTAAATTTTTTTTATAAAAATTTTTTTTATTTGAAAAATTAATTTTTATTTTTTTTTGAAAACACTGTAAGTCATATTTTTTTTTTTTTTTATCTATTAACAAATTTTTTATAATTAATGTATTTTTTTTATATTTTTTCAATAAAAAAATATTTATCTTTTTTATATTTAAAAAAATTTTATATTTAAAAATAATGTTTTTGTTATAATATTTCAAAAAAAAATTAATTATTCTTAAATTTTTTTTATATATTTGAATATAAGTTTTTTTTTCATGTTTTTTTAAAAATTGAAAATTTAAAAAAAATTTTTTTATAAAAATTGCAAATATAAAAATTATATTTTTTTGTTTTTCCATTATTTTTTGTACTTTAAGAAAATAATATTTATAAAAATTTAAAAAATATAATTTTTTTTTTGTATTGTTTTCATAATAATAATTTATTTTTTTTTTTTTATATAAAATATTTTTTGTTTTTTTTATATATAAATTACTTTTTTTTATTGAAAGAAGTAAATTTAAATTATTATTTATATAATTAAAATTACTAATTTTTTTTGTTTTTAAAAAAATTTTTTTTAATTGTAATAAAAAATTTTTTAAAATAATATACCTATTATTATAAATATGTTGTATAGTAAAATTTGAATATTTTTCTTTTATAAAATTATGTTTATAAATTTTTTGATAATTATTTTTTTTATATAATTCTTCTAAATTATAGCTTTTATACTGAAATTCTTCTCCTTTTTTTATTTGAAAAATGGAATATTGTGGTGTTTCCATTAATTTATTAGGAATAATAAAAGTTTTTTTACCTATTTTTTTTTTTTCTATTTTATATATAAAATCTCGTTTTTCATTTAATAAATAACAAGCGATTTGAATAGGTACAATTACATGCACTTCTTTTGTATTTTCTTTTAATAGTTCTTGTTCAATTAATCTTAAAATATATAAAGAAAAAGATTCATTATCTCTTATATTACCAATTCCTTTACATCTAGGGCATGTATAATGACTAAATTCTTTAAAAGAAGAATTTAAATGTTGTCGAGACATTTCTAATAATCCAAATCGAGAAATAGAACCAATTTGTACTTTAGCTCGGTCTTTAATAACTAATTTTTTTAGTTCTTTTTCAATTTTTCGTTGATTTTTTAATATATTCATATCAATAAAATCAATAACAATTAATCCTCCTAAATCTCTAAATTTTAATTGTCTTACAATTTCATATACAGCTTCTAAATTAGTATTAAATGCTGTATCTTCTAAATTTACTCCTTTTGTAGAACGTGATGAATTTATATCTATCGCAGTTAATGCTTCTGTTGTATCTAATATAATTGAACCACCTGAAGGTAAAATAACTTTTCTTTGAAAAGCTGAATTAATTTGTGATTCAATTTGATAAAAATTAAATAAAGAAATACTACCTGTATAAAGTTTGATTTTTTTTTTTAAATCAGATCTTCCTAATGATTTAATATATTTATAAGCTATATTTAATAATTTAGGATTATCAAAAATAATTTCTTCAATACTATCGATCATGCTATCTTGAAATGATCTAATTATAATATCTCTTTCTTGATAAATTAAACTTGGTGCTATATTATTTATCTTTTTTTTTTCTATTTTTTTCCAAATTTTTAATCTATATTTTAAATCTAGTTGTAAATCTTCTATTGATTTTCCTAAACTAGCTGTTCTAAATATTATTCCTATATTTTTAGGTATATTTAATACTGATGATATTTTTTTTATTTTTTTTCTATCTTTTCCTTTAATATTTTTTGATATACCTATAATTTCAGGATTATTTGGCATTAAAATTAAATAAATTCCTGCTAAAGTGATAAATGTAGTTAATGCAGCTCCTTTATTACCTCTTTCTTCTTTACTAATTTGTACTATAATTGTTTCTCCTATTTTAAATTTATTTTTTATTTTTTTACATTTTTTTTTATAACTAATTTTATTTTCTATATTATTTATATATATTTCTTTAAAAGGAAGAAAGCCATATTTTTCAAAACCATAATCAATAAAAATAGCTTCTAAACTAGGTTCTATTCTTGTAATAATTCCTTTATATATATTAGATTTTTTTTGTTTGGATCTATTAATTTCAATATCCAAATTATATAAATATTTTCCGTCTATCCAGGCAACTCGTGTTTCTTCTTTTTGAGTTGCATTAACTAACATTCTTTTCATGATTAAATCTCTTGCATTCTTTTAGTTAATGAATGAAAATCAAAAGGAGAATGTAAAAATTTAAAAAATAATTAAAATAAATATGTCAATTAAATTATATTAAAAATATAATCGATTTATAATCATAATTATATTGTTATTTTATAAATTTTTTACAATAATAATTTTTTTATAT